>JBEPXL010000711.1:0-2408 GCA_041641935.1 Desulfobacteraceae bacterium
ATGGTCTCCTGACGGACCGGAGCAGGGGATTCGGATTCGGTGCGGCTCCTGTTCCGGGAAGACTGCTGCCATGCCTTGATCACCGAGTGAAAGAGTGTTGCCAGCGGAATGGCAAGAAAAAGCCCCCAGATGCCCCAGAGTCCGCCGAACAGGAGGACAGCCACGATGATGGCGATGGGATGCAGATTGACGACGCCGGACAGCAGCAGGGGAACCAGAAGATTCCCGTCCAGGGCCTGTATCACGGCCAGCGCAATCATGATGTAGGCCAGATGGGAGCCCCATCCCCACTCGAAAAAGGCAATCAGCCCGACCGGCAGAAACATGACCGTGGCCCCGATGTAGGGAACCAGAACCGACAGCCCCACAAACAGGGACAGCAGCATCGTAAAGGGAAGTTCGAAGAACCGGAAGGTGACGAAACTGACCCCCCAGACGATGAGAATCTCCCACAGTTTTCCCCGGACATAGTTGCCGATCTGGTGGTTTACCTCCTGCCAGACCTCACCCGCCAGTTTCCGTTCCTCGGGCAGGAATCCCTTGGCCCATTCCAGGATCAGCCGCTTGTCTTTCAGAAAAAAGAAGACCAGCAGCGGCACCAGAATCAGGTAGACCAGAAAAGTGATGGCCCCCCGGACAGAGGCAAGGGAAAACGAGAGGATATACTGGCCCAGCCGGGTCAGTTCTGTGGTGGTATAGTCGATGATCTGGCGGATCTGCTCCCGGGAAATGAAATCGGGATACCGGTCCGGCAGGTGCATCAGCTCCCGCTGCCCCCGGGACAGCATGAAGGGAAGATCCTGAAGAAGCTGGCCGATCTGCCGGGACAGCAGGGGCAGAAACCAGATCAGCAGCACCAGCAGACAGGCGAGAAAAAGGATATATACGACCAGCACCGCCACCAGCCGGGGCGTCCGGAACCGCTCCAGTACCGCAACGCCGCCCTCCAGCAGATAGGCGATGATGATGCTGATAAAGACGGGGGTGAGCATGTCCCCCAGGGTAAAGATCAGGACGAATCCGATGGAGAGCAGGACCGCCAGCATGATCATCTGGGGGTCCGAAAAATGACGTTTGATCCAGCTGCGAAAAACTTTCATCATGGTACTGTCCTCCAATCGGTCGTACTGCCTGCCACCATATCCGAACGGTTATTTCAGTCCCCGCCTGCGGGAAAAAAGAGATGCCGCAGCCAGTGAAAAAAGGTATTCTCCCGGAGCATTTCCCGGTCCATCCGGTCGAACTCCCTTGAGAGCCGGGACGGGTCGGCCAGCCACTGGGAACGGGTCACAAAGGGTTGTGACGGATCCAGCTGCTTGACCACACGGGCCGGATTTCCGGCGACCACGGTGTCGGGCGGGATGTCCCGGGTCACCACCGCACCGGTACCGATGACGCTGTTGTCGCCGATGGCGACCCCTTTGCAGACGGTGGCGCGGTCTCCGATCCAGACATTTTTTCCGATGGTCACGGTTTCGGTGGGACCGATGGCGGTCCGGTCATAGAGGCCGTGCCAGTCGGCATCGGTGATGTAGGCCCCGCTGGCGATCATGGTATTGTCTCCGATGGTGATCCCCGCTGCGGCCCCGATCCGCACCCCCGGACAGATCAGGCAGTAATCGCCGATCCGGATGAACCCGCTTTCGCCAAAGGCCGGCCAGACCGAAAGCCGCACCTTCCGGTCCGGTGCGGCGATGACGGTGGCGTAGTCGCCCAGTTCAATGCCGGGACCGAAGGCTTCCACATGCCAGGGTTTCATGAAGGTGAAGCCCCGGCCCAGCCGGTCGAACTGGGGCCGCAGGAAATGCTGGACGTACCCCTTTTCGATCTTCCGGCAGAGTTTCTTGATGTAATAGGGCCGGTGGTCCCGTCTCACGACGGCCACTCCGCTGCAAGCCGTGCCCACTCTTCATGACAGAACAGCCGTCCACCCGGCGTCAGATGATAGATGGCATCGGCGGCAAGAAGCACGGCCGCGTTGGTCCAGGAGAGTTTCTCTTCGGGCCAGACCGTCATGTCCGGGCAGGTGAACCCGCACCAGTAGGCGCCGTCGGCGTAGGTCCGGTCACAGATCCAGCCGAAGACGATCTCCGCCTGTGCCCGGTGTCCGGCAGCGGCCAGGGACATGCAGAATTCACAGGTTTCCGCCACCGTCACCCACGGCTGGTCGGAAACACACCGGACCCCCTGATCCTGAATGACAAATTTTTTCCAGTACTTCTGAATCCGCTGCCGGGCCTCTTTCCCGGTAATCGCACCGGCCAGAATCGGGTAGAACCAGTCCATGGAATACCGGGCCTTGGTCATGTTGAACAGGCAGGGCCTGTGCCGGATGGCGTCCCCCAGCCGGTGAAGCGCCCGCCGCCAGCCGGGCCGGGCGCAGCCGATCTGCTCTGCCAGCGTCAGTC
>JBEPXL010000712.1:0-2399 GCA_041641935.1 Desulfobacteraceae bacterium
CGGGGGCAGCATACCGCCGTATCCGAGGGAGATGCAGAAGCTGTAGAAAATCCAGTAGAGAAACGCAAGGCAGATACCGAAGGCGATGGCGACCGGCAATCCTTCCCGGAACCGTCCCTTGAGGGCAATGCCCAGCCCCATGACACTGAGAATCGCACAGATGAAGGGAAATGCGATTTTGGCATGGAGATCCACCCGGTAATGGGTGGCGTCATATCCCTCTTCTTCGACCTTGTGCACGTAAGCCAGCAGTTCCCGGAAACTCATTTCCTCGGATTTCTGGACAACAGTTTCCAGGTTCTCCGGCGAAAACCCAAGTGGTTCGGTTTTCCGGTCATAAAATCTGATGTCATACTCACCGTCCGGTTCTGTCAGGGTCTGTTCCATAATGTTCATCAGCGTCCACTGACCATCGTGGAACAGTCCCTTTTTTGCATCCACACGCCGGGCCAGCCGGAACTCCGGATCAAAGAAATAGAGTGTGATGCCATACACCGCCTGTTCTGCCTTGTTGTAGTAGCGGATGTAATTCATTATGCGGTTGTCCTTGAACCAGATGTTCTTTTCTTTTGAAACAACGGCGGATTTTTTCTTGACCTCCTGCAGCCAGATGTGATTGGCCTGCCCGGATGCGGCGGGGACCACGATTTCGGTGAACAGAAAAAGAAAGGCGGTAAACAACAGACCGATGACCAGAACAGGCCGGAGCAGCGCGTAAATGCTGATGCCGCCGCTTTTGAGCGCGGTGATTTCATTGCTTTTCCGCATCAGTCCGAAGGTGATCAGCACGGAGAGGAGGACGCTGACCGGCAGAATCTGGGCAATGATGAAAGGAATTTTATAGCCCAGATAGATAATGGTCCGGTAGCCGGAGAGTCCGGCGCCGAGAAAATTATCGATCCGTTCAAAGAAATCGACGACCACATAGATGCCCACGACGACCGTCAGTACAATGGCGGCATACCGGAAGATTTCCCCTGTAATATATCGGTTGATAATCCGCATGGCTCTGAAACGGCAACCGCCTAGGAAACGCTTTCGGCAGGAACAGCTTCCGGAATAATCGATTCGCCCGGCTGTTCACCCGCGCTGAACTGCATCTGGTAGAGTTTGAAATACTCCCCCTGATGGTTCAGGAGTTCCTCATGGGTTCCCTCCTCAACAATGCGACCGTCCACAATGACCACAACGCGGTGGGCATAACTGATGGTGGACAGCCGGTGGGCGATGACAAAGGTCGTCCGCCCTTTCATCAGATTTTCCAGGGCTTTCTGCACCAGCATTTCCGACTCGGTATCCAGGGCCGAGGTCGCCTCGTCCAGAATCAGCACGGGGGCGTCCTTGAGCAGGGCCCGCGCAATGCAGAGGCGCTGTCTCTGACCACCGGAAAGCCGGTTGCCCAGTTCACCGATACGGGTATCGAATTTTTTCGGCAGCTGCTGGATAAAATCATAGGCATAGGCGGCTTTTGCGGCTGCGACAATCTCCGCATCCGCAGCGTCTGCCCTGCCGTAGGCGATGTTGCTGCGGACGGTGCTGTCAAAGAGAATGGTATCCTGGGTCACAATGGCGATCTGTTTCCGCAGGGAAGCCAGCGATGCCTCCCGGACATCGATGCCGTCGATGGTGACCCGGCCCCTGGTGACATCATAGAACCGGGGAATCAGGTTGACCAGAGAGGTTTTGCCACCGCCGCTCATGCCGACCAGCGCCACCACTTCCCCGGTGGCGGCCGTCAGATTGATTCCCTTGAGCGCCATACCCTCGCCGTCATAACTCAGATGTACATTTTCAAAGCTGACCCGGTGCGGGCCGTCCTGAATCTCTGCAGGATCCGGCGGATCTTCTATCTCCGACTTCCGCTGGATGACATCAAAGACCCGGTCTGTCGCCGCCAGCCCCTGCTGAATCTTGTTGTTGACCTTGCTCAGCTTCTTGACCGGATCATAGAGCATGAGCACAGCCGCCATGAACGAAAAGAAGGTTCCGGGCGTGGAGGTTCCATTGACCACGCTGGAACCGCCATACCAGATGATAAAGGCGATGCCGATGCCGGCCAGAAATTCCATCACCGGCGAGCTGAGGGCGCCGGCGATCACCGCCTTCATTTCCAGTTTGAACAGTTCCTCTGTTTTCCGGGCGAACCGTTCTTTTTCATAATCCTCCCGGCCAAACGCCTTCACAATCTTGTTGCCGGAAATGGTTTCATACAGAAAGGAATTCAACTCGGCCATGGCCTGCTGGCAACCGGTACTGACCCGCCGGACCCGCCGGCCGAATTCGACAATGGGAAAAAAGGCGACCGGCAGAATCACAAAGGCGAAGACCGCCATCTTCCAGTCCCGGTAAAAGATGACAAAGGTGAGCCCGATGATGGTCAGAATATCCCGCAGTACACT
>JBEPXL010000713.1:0-2398 GCA_041641935.1 Desulfobacteraceae bacterium
TGGTAATTCCTGCCTAACCATTCTGCCGGATCATTTCATCTACAGTGATTACCTGATTTTATCCGCAAATAATCGTTTCCTGTTGACTTGGCCACAGGTGTTCAGGTTATCATTTGTAGAAAATAGCTATCCAGTCACAACAGAACCTTCCCTCTTATGAAAGCAGGCGTCAGGCATGAATAAATACCAGAACAAAGGATCGGAACTCTTTTCCGATATTCCATCTTCATCTTCCGTGCTGGATCTCCCGGCGCAGCCCGATCCATCCCTGCTTCTTGATGCCCTCTTCGCCTTTACCCCGCTCGGGCTGTATGTGGCAGACCGGAAACACCGGATTGTGCGGATCAATGAACAGATGGCGATCATGAACGGTCTGCCGGTGGAGGCGCATCTCGGTCGCCCTGTCTATGAACTTTTTCCCGAAACCGGAAGCATTATACGTCCCATCATTGACCGTGTCTTTGAAACCGGAGAACCGCTGCTCCACATTGATTTTGAAAGCAGCCTTCCGGCAAAAACGGCAGATGAAAAAAGATACTGCCAGGCGTCCTGGTTCCCCATCACCGACAACAGCGGATATGTTTCCTGTGTCGTCGCTTCGGTTCTGGATGTTACAGACCGGAAAGCGGCGGAAACATCCCTGCATCATACAACGGAAAAACTGGAACAGCGGATTGCCGAACGGACGGAAGAGGCAGAAGCCCGGGCCAGACAACTTCAGCTTCTGACGATGAAACTGAGTGACGCCGAGCAGCAGGAGCGGCAGCGGATTGCCCAGTCGCTCCATGATAACCTGCAGCAGATACTGGTGGCAGCAAAACTGGGGGTTGAAAAGGCAAAACGGTTTCCCGAAAAATCCGCCCAGTCACTGGATTACGTCAGCCAGCGGATTCTGGACGCCATCGAAACGACCCGGCTGGTGGCCCGGGAACTGTATCCGCCGGTCCTGTACAAACAGGGGCTGAGTGCCGCCATCCGCTGGCTGGGAACCCATTTTTCGGAATACCACCACCTGGATGTTCATGTCGAAACCGAGGAAGAGATCACCATCACCCGCGAATTGCAGGATTTTCTGTTTCAGGCCGTCCGGGAAATGCTTCTGAATATCGTCAAACATGCGGAAACAGATGAAGCACTCGTCCGGCTGTCGAAAGAGGAGAACCATATCCGGATCGAAATCCGGGATTACGGCATCGGGTGCAATCCGGCCCTGATTTTAAACAGCCGGGAAGATGATCCACACTTCGGCCTCTTTAACGTCCAGCAGCGGATCCGCTTCCTGGGCGGGGAATTCCGGATTGAAAGCGAACCGGACCAGGGATGCAGGATTGTTCTGATCACCCCGGCAGAGGGTATGGCCGAAGAAGACCCACCGGAGACGTCCCCCCCGGCTGCTTCCGGTCTGCAACCGGATCCTGTACCGGAGAAAGGTTCTGAAGGCCGCCGCATCCGGATCATGCTGGCGGATGACCATATTATTTTCCGGGAAGGACTGGCCCAGCTGCTGGAAAGTGAACCGGACATTGAACTGGCAGGACAGGCGGCAGACGGTCAGGAAGCCGTCGAGATGGGGCTGAAGCGCCAGCCGGATGTCATCCTGATGGACGTGACCATGCCGAAAATGAACGGTATCGAGGCCACCCGCCGGATCAAAAAAATACTGCCGGAAACGCGGATTATCGGTCTGTCCATGCATATGGACGACAGTATCAAGAGCCTGCTGCTGGAAGCCGGGGCGGAAGCCTATGTGGCCAAAGGCAGCGAAAGTGAGGAGCTTCTGCAGGCCATCCGGAATGCGGGGTAGCCTCCCTCTGTCTCATGCAGTGTTGCGACACCGCGTCACCGGATAAGGGAGAATCTCTTTCAGGCGGGAGGCCGGTGACTGAAAACGGGGAACAGTTTTTTTCGCAGCGCTACAGCGGTTTTCTGATGAGAAGAAGGGTATTGCCGATGACACTGAGACTGCTCAGCAGCATGGCGATCACGGCGATGACAGGGGTCAGCAGCCCGCTCATGGCGACGGGAATGGCCAGCAGGTTGTATATCAGCGAGCAGACCAGATTCTGGTGAACCTTCCGGTTGACGTGCCGGGCCAGGGTCCGAAACCGGAGGAGCTGCTTCAGGTCGCCCCGCATCAGGGTAATATCGGCGGCCTCTCTGCCCAGATGGGCCCCGGAATGGATCGCAACCGACAGATCGGCCTGGACCAGGGCCGGGGCATCATTGATGCCGTCCCCCGCCATCGCCACGGTTTTCCCCTCCCTCTGAAGTGCTTCCACAAACCGCGCCTTCTCCTCCGGCAGCAGACCGCCATGCCATTGCGTTACACCGGCGCGGCGCGCCACGGCCGCGACCGTCTTTTCCTCATCACCGGAAATCATGGCGATGGCAGAACCCT
>JBEPXL010000714.1:0-2392 GCA_041641935.1 Desulfobacteraceae bacterium
TGAATGATTCTGTTGAAAATAGATGAATCGGCCTCTTCGGTTTCCTCTTCCTGTGATTTCCGCGTAAACTTCCGTACAATCTGCAGCGGTGTAATTTTGCCGTAGCCGACACTGGCGATCAGATCATCCAGATTCTTGAAGCCGAAGTCGGCGATCACCTCCGCCATCTCCTCGGATTTGACCAGCGTATTGTAGTTGAGACGGTACTTCCGGAATGCCTTTTCACACATTTCCCGGCCCAGGGTAATGCTCCGCTCTTTTTCCTGGGTCTTGATCCACTGCCGGATTTTGGACCGGGCCTTGACCGTCTTGACAAAATTGAGCCAGTCCTTGCTGGGATGGCTGTTCTTGGCAGTGGCAATCTCCACCACGTCACCCGTCTTCAGCTCATACTTGAGCGGCACCATGCGGCCGTTGACCTTGGCCCCCACGCACTCGCTCCCCACTTCGGTATGGATCATGAAGGCAAAATCCACAGGGGTCGATCCCTTTACCAGGGACTTGATCTCCCCCTGGGGCGTAAAGACATAGACTTCATCGGGAAAGAGGTCAATGCGGACACTCTCCAGCAGCTCATCGGGATCCTTGATGCTTTCCTGGTTTTCGATCAGGTTCTGGATCCAGGCAAATTTTTCCGCGATACTCTGGTCCGGCTGATTTCCTTCCTTGTACCCCCAGTGAGCCGCGATCCCGGACTTGGCGACCCGGTCCATCTCAAGGGTCCGGATCTGGACTTCCACCCGTTCACCGTAGGGGCCGATGACGGTGGTATGAAGGGACTGGTACATATTCGGCTTGGGCCGGCCGATATAGTCCTTGAACTTGATGTCGATGGGCTTCCAGAGATTGTGCAGAATCCCCAGTGCCTCATAGCACTGGGACTTGGAATCGAGGATAATCCGGAAGGCGATGATATCGTAGACATCCTCGAAGGCGAGGTTCTGCTGGATCATCTTTGTATAGATGCTGTAGAAGTGCTTGTACCGTCCGATGACCTCACATTGCAGGCTGGCCTTGTCCATCTCCCGCCGGATGAGCCCCTTTACGGTTTCGATGTAGTTCTCCCGCTGGGCCTTGTCCTTGCTCACCAGCCCCTTGATCCGGTTGTAGTGTTCGGGCATGGTGAACATGAACGAGGAATCTTCCAGTTCCTTCTTGATCCAGTAGATCCCGAGCCGGGAAGCGATGGGCGCGTATATATCAAGGGTTTCCTGGGCGATCTGCCGTTTCTTCTCCTCGCTGCGGTGGTACTTGAGGGTGCGCATGTTGTGAAGACGGTCGGCCAGCTTGATCAGAATCACCCGGATGTCATCGGCCATGGCCAGAATCATCTTCCGGATGCTCTCGGCCTGCCGCTCCTGGGCGCTGTGGGTATGCACCTTGCTCAGTTTGGTCACACCGGAGACGATATGGCTGATTTCCGGACCGAACATTTCGGTGATCTCCTCCGGCGTGGCATGGGTATCCTCGACGACATCGTGGAGGAGTGCCGAGGCCACACTCACCGCATCCAGCCGCATTTCGGCGAGGATATAGGCAACCTCCAGGGGATGGGAAAGATAGGGTTCTCCGGACAGGCGAACCTGTCCGGCATGCACCCGGGCGGAATAGATATAGGCCCGGTCAATGATATCCACGTCCGCGCTGGCACTGCCTTCGAGGAGTTTGTCGATAATGTCGCTGATCCGTATCATATAAATGGAGGCATCAAATGAAAAAAGGCCAGACTGCTTGTTCACGCAGCTCTGGCCCTTTTTCCGGTTTTTAATACGCTTTGGCAAATACGACGCGCTCTCCGCCGGTTTTTCCGCACCGGATACAGGGCCCGCCGGGTTCCGCATCAAAGGGAATACAGCGGATCGTCACCTGAAGGTCTTCCTTGATCCGGGCTTCACATTCGGCTGATCCGCACCAGGAAGAGAGGGCGAAGCCGCCGTGAAGTTCCGGTTTTTCCGGATTTGCCGGTGTAAAAAAATCATAGAACTGCTTTTCGTCATCGATCACAACGGTATGTTCTTTCTGAAATGCCAGGGCCCGCTCGTACAGCGTCTTCTGGATGTCATCCAGAATCGCCGGCAGTTCCTGTATGAACTGTTCCCGTTTCAGGGATGTCTTGTCCCGGGGGGAACGGTCCCGGCGGGCCATGAAGACGGCATCGTCGGCAATGTCCCGGGGGCCGATTTCCACCCGCAGGGGAATCCCTTTTTTGATCCATTCCCAGCCGCGGGCCCCGCCGATATCCCGGTCATCCACCTCCACCCGGACGGGAACGCCGTGATAGCGGACATCCGCCAGCCGCCGTGCCAGGTCATTGACATATTCCATCACCCGGGGCCGGTCTTCGGCTTTGCGGAAGATCGGCAGCAGAACCACATGGGAGGAAGCCACCCGC
>JBEPXL010000715.1:0-2386 GCA_041641935.1 Desulfobacteraceae bacterium
TGATGCGCCCATCGAAGACTGCTTCGGCCCGGACCGGTTTCTGCTGAACGCCCCCATGCATGCCCTGGCCATCCTCAACTGGCAGCGGGACAGGGGCGAAATGAAGGTCCGGAAGGTCAATATTGCTGAACGAACGGATCTTCTCCCGGCGTTCATGAAATCGACCGGCCTCTTTTTCACCCCCGGCCCCGAATGCCGGATGCCCTCCCCTGCCCCGGAAAATTATGCCGGTTTTCTCTCCCGCTGTGCCGTTCTGGAATTCAGCGGCGGGATCGATTTTGAGCGGGCAGCGTCGGTGTGCATGAAGTTTCTGGAGACGGGGGCGGTGGAACTGTAAATGCTACAGAAAAATCGTATTCTGTGGTACAACGCCATGCATGATCGAAAAACAATTTGATATTTCCTTCATTTCCGAACTGGCACTGAGAGAGAAGCAGATCCAGCAGAATTATCGCCCGGTGATCGCTGTGCACAAATGGTTTGCGCGACGGCCGGGCACTTTGTTTCGGGGGCTTCTTCTGTCCGAATTTGCCGGCATTCCGCTGCGGGAGTCATTTTATCAGCCGAACTGCCTGCAGGGAATCCGTGTTGCCGATCCTTTCATGGGCGGCGGCACTCCGCTTCTGGAAGCCAACCGTGCGGGGTGTGATGTCATTGGATTCGATATCAATCCCATGTCCTGGTGGATTGTCAAACAGGAAATTGAGCATCTTGACCTGGACGCCTATACCTGCACTGCTGAAAACCTGCGCACTGCCCTCGAACAGAAAATCGGTCATCTGTACCGGACCCGATGCGTTCTGTGCGGTACGGAAGGGGCTTCCGTCAAATATTTTCTGTGGGTCAAGGTCATTCCCTGCCGGGAATGCGGAACAGAAATCAAACTGTTTCCCGGCTATCTTCTTTCTGCGGATGCCCGGCATCCGAACAAACCGGGAGCGCCGCTGGCGTTTACCTACCATCATAACCGCATAGAAGCCTATTATCCAATTGCAGTAGCCATTCTGGATGCCGGTCTCGTCTGCTCCGCCTCCCTGCCCTGTCCGGCGGAAATGGGCGCTTCCATTCATATCAATGGAACCGGCTCATCCATTGTCGATACGGTTCTTGTCTGCCGAAGTACAGGCACTGTGTCCAGAACAACACTGGCGGCATCCCCCGCCGACGTAGCACGACTGATCGAAAATGATCTTGCGCTTCTTCGGAGGGGAAATGTAAAACCGACACCGGGGGACATGCGTTGTATTGCGTATGGTCACCTGATCCGGCTGGCAATATGGTCTCTGCGACACGACTGGGATAAAGAAAAAAATACAGAAAGCCGCATTGCGGATGTGGCAAAGTGGATCGAGCATTTTGGCGGCTGGTCGATCGTGGAGGGACATCTCAACCAGGCAGGAAACAAAAATACTGCCGCCGATTACGGTCCTCTTTTCGTAGCGCAGAAGAATGATGCCAGTTATAAATCAGAGGAAGATGATGTTTCCTTTTACTGCCAAAACCCTGCATCTGCTTGTGGAATGCACGAAACTAAAAGAATATTCCACAAAATTTGATGATAACAGCAAGGGAGTCTGACAT
This sequence comes from Desulfobacteraceae bacterium, assembly GCA_041641935.1. GTDB lineage: Bacteria > Desulfobacterota > Desulfobacteria > Desulfobacterales > Desulfococcaceae > JBEPXL01. The sequence goes on from JBEPXL010000715.1 coordinate 1,582, forward strand.
GAACTGGCAGGAGAAAAAGAAAAGTTTGGAGTCCCGCCTTCAGGCGGTGTATTATCGGGCATTTCTCCTGACTGTTATACCGGACCGCATGAAGGCGGGACGTCAGACACATTACGCAGCCGAAAAGATTTATCTGGAAAACTGTAGTTCAATTTACGTCTATGGAAACTGGATCTGAGTGCAATGAAAAATAAGAAACACTTCGTTAACAGCATTCAACTTCAGAATTTTTTATCATTCGGATATCCAGCCGAACTTGCACTGGGTCCATTGAATGTACTGATCGGGAAAAACTCCTGTGGTAAATCCAATCTGGTTGAAGCCCTGTCACTGCTGCAGGCCCTTCCCAAGGATATACTGCCGCCGGTTCGCCAGGGTGGTGGCATCAGAGAATGGCTCTGGAAAGGAACAAAACAGCCGCCGGTGGCAGAGTTACGTCTGTCTTTGAATTGTCCTGCTGCCGCAAATCCCCTCCGTTATCGACTCAGTTTCACAGAAGTGAATCAGCGACTGGAACTTGTCGACGAAGCCATAGAGAATCTGCAGGAACCTCCGCCCTCTGATGATGACATTTACTTTTATTACCGATACCAGAAGGGAAAACCGGTTTTGAATGTGCAGTCTCTTCATACGGACAATACGCAACATGCCAGAAGAGATTTCCGTTCTCTCCAGAGAGATGATCTGGATGCGAATCAGTCTGTTCTGTCCCAGAGAAAAGACCCGGATCAATACCCGGAACTTACCTGCATCGGCAGCAGTTTTTCAAAGATACGGTTGTACCGGGAGTGAGATCGGAAGAGCA
>JBEPXL010000716.1:0-2371 GCA_041641935.1 Desulfobacteraceae bacterium
CTGCGGGCCTATTATGAGGAACACCTGCCCCACTATGAAAAGCTGTACCGCCACCGGGTGAAGCGGTAACCTGTCCGGGCCTCCGCTGCATCCGGCGGTCCCCGGTGAAAAAACGGATGAAATATGGAGAGCGGCAGCGTGACAGTCACGTCTCCCTCTCCATTTTCTATTTTTCACTCCGGATGATCCGGTCCAGGAGCATGGCAAGGATAACGATGCCCAGGCCGGACTCGAACCCCATCCCCACATCCACCATCGCCAGGGAGCGCATCACCGCCGCTCCCAGTCCCCCCGCCCCGATCAGCGCGGCAATGACGACCATCGACAGGGCCATCATGATGGTCTGGTTCACCCCCATCATGATCGTCGGAAAGGCGCTGGGCAGCTCGATCTTGAAGAGCATCTGCCGGAGATTGCACCCGAAGGCCAGGCCCGCCTCCTTGAGTTCGCCGGGAACCTGCTGAATACCGAGACAGGTCAGGCGGATGGCAGGGGGCATGGAAAAGATGACGGTGGCGATGACGCCGGGCACCTCGCCGAGCCCGAAGAACATAAGCGCCGGAATCAGGTAGACAAAGGGCGGAATCGTCTGCATGAAATCGAGAACGGGCCGGGTCACGATGTAGGCGATGCGGTTGTGGGCGTTCAGAATCCCGACCGGGATGCCGACCACCAGCGAAAAAAGGGTCGCCGTCAGAATCAGGGCCAGGGTCTCCAGCATTTCCTTCCAGAGCCCCAGGTTGAGCATCAGCAGAAACCCGATACAGCAGAAGACGGCGACGGTCCAGGTTCTCCGGACAAGCCACGCCGCGACAGAGAAAAGAAGAATCAGCAGCAGGGGATGAATCGCCGTAAAGGCCCATTCAAGTTTGTCGATAAAGGCTTCCACAATACCGGAAAATATCCGGAATTCCGCACCGAGGGTCTCCAGCAGAAAATCGACCAGGGCCGATACCGCCTCTCCGATGGGGAGCTTCCGGGTCAGAAATTCCATGATGGTGTCCATCCGTCTGGTTCCTTTCCATAAACAGAAATCCTGCTCCGGAGCCACAGGCCCGGGAGCAGGATTCTGAATGTCTGTATGTTCGTCGTGACAGTTGCGTCAGGTAAAGCGGCTACATTCCCAGTGCCTTCGGGATGACATCCCGTGCCCGTTCGCCGTTTGCGGCACGGACCCCGTAGACCCACTGATCAACGATGCCCATGTTGTTTCTGATCCACTCCTCTGCGACCTCTTCGGGTTTCTTCTTGTCGCGGCTGTAGGCGTCGATCCAGGCGTTCTGCATCTCCGGGGTGACATGAAACTGGGTGAAGAGTCTGTAGATTTCGGGGAAATCCTTCTCCAGACCGGCGCGGGCCACTGTCCGGACGATCTCCGGTTCGCTGCCCCAGGCATTTTCGGGATCATCCAGATACCGGATATCATAGGCCAGATTCATCCAGTGGGGGCTCCAGCCGAGCCAGACCACCCATTCCTTCTTCTTGATGGCTGATCCCACCGTCACCATCATGGCCTCCGAGCTGGACTCGATCAGTTCCCAGTCCTTGAGGCCATAGATGTCGTTTTCGATCATGTCGAGGACGATCTTGTTGCCGTCGTTTCCGGGCTCGATGCCGATGATCTTCCGGTCGAACTTGTCGGCATGTTCTTTCAGGTCGGCGTGGGACTTGACCCCCGCTTCCCATGCATAGGCGGGAACGGCCAGGGTATAGACCGTTTCGTCCAGGTTGATGGCCACCGGCACGACCGTTCCTTCATTGAAATATTTTTCGGCGATGCTCTTCATGGTCGGCAGCCACGCCCCGACGAACAGGTCCAGATCATTGCCGGCCAGCCCCCGGAAGACCACCGGCACGGAGAGCATCCGCATTTCCGTTTCATATCCAAGGGCTTCCACAATCCGGGCCGCCACATGGCTCTTGACCGTCACACCGGGCCAGTTGACATAGCCGAAGCGGATCGTATCCGCCGCAACGGCGTTTGCTGCACCGGTACCGAGCAGTACCAGAAACAGCAGCAGGGCCATCCATCGGCTCTTCACTCTTTTCATCACCTTATCCTTTCGTTGGCATCCTCTGTTTCGGTTCAGCTAGATCACATCCGCCAGTTCACTCAGCAGTTTTCTGCGGGAGATGACCCCCACCAGCTGCTGCTGTTCATCCAGAACCGCGATGGGGTCATTGGACTGGGCCGCTTCGGAGACGACTTCCTCCAGGTTGGAGTTCTCCAGTACGGAGACATAGTTTTTGGTGGTGTAGGGGCCGAGGCTGGTGGGATTCTTCTTGAGGACTTCCGCCAGCCGGGACTTGCTGACCACACCGACCAGACGGTTTCCGCCATCGGTGATAAAGACGCTGTTGAGGTTGTTCT
>JBEPXL010000717.1:0-2366 GCA_041641935.1 Desulfobacteraceae bacterium
GGTGACATCAAATGATCGGACGATTTTCACATCTGGGGACATATCAGGATCTGTTCGATCCCCGTGACCTGCTCCGGGTGGGTGCGGGCGGGCTGCTGGCCCTGATCGGGTTTCTCACCGGTCCGCAATCCCCGGCGGGAACGGTACTGATTCTCGCTTCCGTTGCCGTCAACGGCCTTCCCATCATCTGGGGCGCAATCCAGGGGCTGAGGGAAAAACAGGTCAACGTGGATGAACTGGTCAGCCTCGCCATCATTGCCAGCCTGTTTGCCGGAGAGTTTCTGAGCGCCGCCGTGGTCAGCTTTATCATGGTGCTGGGGGCGCTGGTCGAAGAAGCCACCGGCGAGTCGGCCCGGAAATCGATCCGCGCCCTGATCGAAATTTCTCCCCGGGAGGCGACCGTCCTGACGGAGAAGGGGGAGGAGGAACGTCCCATTGCCGGGATCGGCGTCGGCGATCTGCTGCTGGTGCGACCCGGAGAGCGGATTCCGGTGGACGCGACCATCACGCATGGCATTACCGCCGTGGATGAGTCCACCATCACCGGCGAGGCGATTCCTGTGGAAAAGACAGTGGGGGATACGGTCTATGCCGGCACCTTCAACCAGAACGGGGTCATCCGGATCGAGGCGACCCGTGTCGGCGAGGATACGACCCTGGGAAAGGTGATTCAGCTGGTGACCGAGGCCGAAGCCCATAAACCGGCATCGGTGGCGCTGATCGACCGGTATGCCCGGTGGTTCACCCCGGCCATCCTTGCCTGCGCGCTTCTCACCTGGGGGATCACCGGTGAACTGAGCCGTGCGGTGACGGTGCTGATCGTCGGATGCCCCTGCGCGCTGATTCTGGCAGCGCCGACCGCTATCGTGGCCTCCATCAGCCGGGCGGCCCGGTCGGGCATTCTGATCAAGGGCGGCCAGTATCTGGAGCGGGTCGCCGCGGCAGACACGATTCTCTTTGACAAAACCGGAACCCTGACCCAGGGCGATCCCCGGGTCGAATCCATCGTTCCGGTCGAAGGCGTCGAAACCGATCATGTACTCCGGCAGGCGGCCTGTGTGGAGCAGAACAGCACCCATCCCCTGGCGCGGGCGGTGCTGAAGGCGGCTCATTATGCCCGCATTACCCTGAGCGCCGCCGAAAACCTGATGACGGAAATCGGCCTCGGGGTCAAAGGATGCGTGGAAGGATGTTCAGTGGAGGTCGGCAGTGCCTATCTGAGCGGTGGAACGGCGACCCTGCCCGGTCACCTGCAGCAGTCCCTGGATCATATCCAGCGCAGCGGCGCAACTCCCCTGGTGGTCTATCAGGAACAGAAAGCCATCGGTGTGCTCAGTGTGGCCGATCCCGTCCGCCCGGCGGCACGGGAGGTGCTGGATTCCCTGAAACGGCTCCATATCCGTCAGATCGGTATTCTCTCCGGCGATCATGAACAGTCCGTCCGCCGGGTCGGAGATGCCGTCGGCACAACGGATGTCTGGTACGGCCTGAAGCCCCAGGACAAGCTGACCGTCCTCAATGAACTGCGGGAAAAGAATCCGGAAGGGATTCTGTTTGTGGGGGACGGCATCAATGACGCACCGGCACTGGCCGCCGCCGATGTGGGCATCGCCATGGGGGCCAGGGGAACCGAGGTCGCACTCGAAACCGCCGACATCGCCCTGATGCACGACGATATTTCCCGGCTTCCGTTTCTGATCCGGCTGGGGCGCCGGATGGTCACCACCATCAAATGGAACATCGCCTTCGGACTCCTGTTCAACCTGGTGGCGGTGATCGCCGGGGGCAGCGGTCTCCTGTCGCCGATCATGGGCGCGCTGGTCCACAACATCGGATCGGTCATCGTGGTTCTGTCATCAGCCAGCCTCGCCTTTGCCTCGGAAGAATCCATTCTGTCGTCCGTGTCCGCGTGACCGCAAGGTTCATACGTACCTGTACCGGATTGCGCCGGGGCAATCTCCCTGTGGTTGCCCCGGCTTCAGAACATCGATGATGAACAGGAGAGGAGATAACACTGCTGATGTCCCCTCTCCGCATCCGGTTCAGGAATCCACCACCGAATCGATATCGATGCCGTACTTCCTGATCCGCTTCCAGACCGTCACCCGGCTCACATTGAGTCTGCGGGCGGTCTCGGACTGATTCCCGCCGGTCTCCCGGAGAACATCAATCAGTTGTTCCCGTTCCTGCTGAAAGGCGGGCCGGGCCGCCTGGGACGGTGTACACGCCCGGGACGCCGACTGGACAATCTTCGGGGGAAGATGTTCAGTCCCGACCCATTCCCCCGGGCAGAGAACAAAGGCATATTCGATGGTATTCCGGAGTTCCCGCACATTGCCGGGCCAGGGATAGGCCAGGAGTTTTTC
>JBEPXL010000718.1:0-2364 GCA_041641935.1 Desulfobacteraceae bacterium
GGGAATAGGCAACGCGGCCGGCCAGGGCAAAAAGCATCAGGGCCAGGGGCGGATAGGCGGCCGGATGACCGGGGTGGTTGATCCGGGAATGAAAGGGATCATCTTCGGCCAGATGACGGAGGGCGGGATCATCCGGGGCGTAATGGTAGGGATTGATGCCTTCGGTGACCAGCCGGCCCTCCCAGAGATACCGGTTGATATCGTCCGACATCGGGTGGGGCAGCAGGGCGAACCGGCAGAAAAGGGCGAGAAGGATGATGGCCCACGCGGTCTGCCTGCGGGAGAGGCCCCGGGGAACGGTGAGAAGAACGCCCAGACCGGCGGCCCAGGTGAGGGCATGCAGAAGGATGAACTGTCCGGCGGGAATCCGGATCATTTCTCCGCCGGTCCGGGGAAATGAAATAGCGCTGCCGCCGATAAGCCCCCAGGTTCCGCCCCGGATGCAGAGAAGAAGCAGAAGGGCCGATGCGATCAGAAAAGGAACATACCTGCCGGCAGGCGTCCTTTTCATGGGGCCCACGGATTACACTCTCCCCAGCCGGTGCACCAGGGTCAGCAGGCCCACAAAGAGAAATCCGGCGGCGTACACCGCCAGAAAGGGTCCGATCAGATATTTTTCGGCGGCAAGATAGACGGAAAGGGATACCGCGCAGTAGAGGCCGAGGGCGACCTCACCGAAGGAGAGCCACGGCAGGTCCACCCGGTACTGCTTGATTTCCCGGTCTCCCCGTTTGGGCGTCCGGACAAAGGCGCTCTCCCGCCCCAGAATCGCTTCCGCCACCGCACGGGTATTGGACAGGGCCAGCCCCACGCCCACCATCACCAGAAAGGGCAGGCAGAGCATCCGCCGGGGCCAGTCCCGGTGGGCGGCCCGCTGGCTGACCAGGTAAAGGGCGCTGGGGGCCATCATGGACAGGGCCAGGGCGGCGGCGACGGCCCCGAACACGACAGGAGCAAGCCGCATTTCCAGGATCAGCAGCACCGGCAGGGCGAGGAGGGACAGCAGCAGCATCATGGGATGCACCAGATAATGGGTCATGTGAAAGAGGGCCTGCATCTTCTGGAAGAGCGGAACCGGCTGGCGCATCAGGCGCGGCATCAGTTTGATGGCGGTCTGGAGGGAGCCCTTGGCCCAGCGGAACTGCTGGCTTTTGAAGGCGCTCACATCTTCGGGAATTTCGGCGGGGACCACCACATCCGGCAGAAAGACGGTTTTCCACCCGGCAAACTGGACCCGGTAGGAGAGGTCCATGTCTTCGGTCAGGGTATCCCACTGCCAGCCGCCGCCGTCTTCGATGGCGTTCCGCCGCCAGAGCCCGGCGGTTCCGTTGAAATTCATGTAGAGACCGTTCCAGTTCCGGGCCGCCTGCTCCACCATGAAATGGCCGTCGATGCCGATGGACTGGGCACGGGTCAGCAGGGACCGGCAGCGGTTCAGATGGCCCCACCGGGTCTGGACCAGCCCGTTCTGCGGGTCCGCCAGAAAAAAGGGGACAGTCCTGAGAAGATAGTCTTCCGGCGGTACAAAATCGGCGTCAAAGACCGCGACAATCTCTCCCCGGGCCTGCCGGAGTCCGTGGGCCAGGGCGCCCGCCTTGTAACCGGTCCGTTCCCTCCGGCGGATGACCCGGACATCATGCCCTTTTCCCCGGAGTTCTCCGGCAACCCGGTCGATGATCTCCCGTGTCTCGTCGGTGGAATCATCCAGCACCTGGATTTCATGTTTTCCGGGCGGATACCGCATCCGGCAGACGGCTTCCATCACACGACCGGCCACATTGTATTCATTATAGACCGCAATCTGGGTCGTCACCACCGGCAGATTGGTCCGGTCCATGAGATTGCCGTACCGCCGTTCCACTGCCTGAAGGCGTTCCGCCGCCGTCCTTCTGCCCCTCCGGAAGAGAAAGATCATGACATAGCAGTTGAGGCCGTAGAGCATCAGCATCCCGGCCGATGCAAAATAGAGAAGGACCGTCAGGACAGCGAAGAGATCGTTCATGATGATGGTTCCGTTTATTCCGGACGCAGCAGGTGCCGGTCTTCGGGCCGGGTATGCTCCCAGTAGTAGAAGAATCTGCTGTCTCCCAGGGTCATGCGGTCGCCGTTGTGCATGTCCCAGCGGAGGAGCCGGTGGGGAAAAGCGGCGTCAAAGACCAGAACGTCTTCCCGGTCCATTCGCGTGACGGATGCCGCAATCACCTCGGGATACTGCTGCCCGCCGATCTCCACATCCTTCCGCCGTTCATGGCGGACCGTCGCCGGCGCAATATCCAGTGGGCGGACACGATTGGCCATGAGGGACTCCATCAGGTTGAGCCGGTATTCTGCCGGTTCCTCCAGCCGGAACCGGAGCACCACCGG
>JBEPXL010000719.1:0-2355 GCA_041641935.1 Desulfobacteraceae bacterium
TGCCCGCCCCGCCACATGAATCGCCGTATCGGTGCGGATCAGCCGTTTTCCGAGTTGAAAATCATGCCACTGAACCGGTTCAGCAAACACCGCGATCTGCTGAATATCAAACTGTTCCGAAGATACAGTCCCCAAATGTCCCCCCGGAACCGCCACCATCGCACCCGGTGCGGACGGCGGCAGGCTTCGCTTGCCTTTCTCGAACAGATCGTGAAACCAGGTTCGGTAATGGGATGGAATCGACTGCAGATCCCGTGCCGCGGGGGGGCGTTTCACTTCCCCGTTGAAGATGGAGACATTGGCCTTCATCCGGCTTTCAATATCGTTTTTCTTGAAATCCGGATGCCGTCCCTTGAAGGGGTGAATTCCCACAAACAACTGACACGCGACCACGGCAAAGGCGAACCAGTCCGTCAGTTCGGAAAAAGCCCTGCTGTGCCGGTCCCGGATCGAGGGCATGATGGCCGTTGCCGGATAGGAGGGCGTCTGGTAGGAATCCACATCAATAAAATAGGGCGTCACCAGGTTGTTCCGGTCCACCAGATAGTTGAACTCGTTCCCGTCCACCATCAGGCATCCGGCCCGGTGAATCGCAAGGATCGTCTCCTTGATATTCTCCACCAGCGCCAGTGTTTTCCCGTCATCGATCCCCCGCTGATGCCGGAAGTCACTGGTAAAAAACCGGCACAGGGGAACCGTCTCCCTGATCCAGTCCATCGTGAACCCGACCGGTGTGTCCCTGCCGTTCAGAATTACCTCCTTCGGGCGCAGAATATTGAACCGGTCCAGAACGGACAGTTCTCCGATTTTGGCATCCGGAATCATCCGGGTCGCATCCAGATAGATTTTGTAGATGGTATCCTTTTTCCCGAAAATTTCTCCTTCGCCGCCCCGGGCGATGAAGTCGTTCCGGCTCAGGGTGATGCTGCCTTTCCCCCGGATGTGGTATTTCATGGCGTCTCCTCTCCCAGCCAGAGTGCGGCAAACGAAAGATCGTCGGTGGTGACGATGTTCCGTTTTTCCCAGCTCGTAATCGCTTTCCGGGCCCGCCGCTGGACAAATGCACCGTTCACATTTTTAAAGGCTGTCAGTTCCCCGAGTACCTCATCCGGGGAGATATGACCGGCTTCCGGGGCGGACCGGTCCGTCAGCGCGCCGACGCCATCGGACGCCAGGGCGACAGCCGTATATTCCGACGCCGGAAATGTATATTCGACCGGTGCGTCAAAAGCCACCGACGCCGGTGGATCGTCACCCCTGCGAATCCGCTTGACGCCTTCCATCTCCCGCCGGTACTGCGCGGCTCGATCCGTATTCAGGCCGTAGCTGAGATAAAACGGCGCATTGGTTTCAAAAGCGATTTCGATCACTTCCGGCTCTGTTTCCGCACTTTTCACCAGTGTGATAAAGCCGTCTCCGTACACCCGGACCGTTACCATGTCGTCCGCACACCACGCCACCATCAGCGTGGCGTCCAGCACCGTCTCCGGCAGTTCCATGAGCCGTGCCATCAATGCAGCCCGGTATGCCACCGATCTGCCGAAATCCGCATACGCCGATGCTTTCCCTTCCGTGAAGCGTTTCCGGATCTGCCCCGCCGCCGCCCGGGTCAGCAGCATTGCCCCGAGGTGTGAACCGGGAGAGGAGGAGCAGCCGTCGGAGAGAATGAGATACGGAACCGGTGACAGGCCGGAAACCGCGTAATCCTCGCACAGCCTGTGACGGCTTTTGCCGGTGACATAATGGTCTGCATTGATGAACATGGATACCTCCGGAAGTAATTCCCTCCCCTGTCCCCCTTGCAGAACGGGACAGGGGAGGGGATTGGAAACGATCTAAAACACCAGCGGCTGCGACATGGCTCCGGACCCCAGGGCCTGGCTCTGGCTGCTGATGCTGTGACTCACGAACTGCGCCAGCCGTGCCAGTCTCTGCGGTGTTGCCTTTCCCACATCCACATACTGGGTCAGCCGGGCCTCGTTTTTGAACTGCCGGAGCAGCTGGCTCACGGTGTCGTTTTCCGACGATGATCCCGGCGCGCGAAGTCCTACCAGCACGGTAATCAGCGAATCTATATCGTCGTTCTGCTCGGCCTTTTCGATCTTGTCCGCGATCATCTTCGGCGTTGTGGCGGAGATGTTGTCGCCGCCGTCGGTGATGATGTAAATGGCGCCGTTGACCTCGAAATCCTGGTCAGACAGCAGTTTGGAGTAGACCAGCGTCGCTCCCGCTGCGGCATAGGCGGCGTCATACAGGGCCGTCATGCCCGACGGCTGAAACGGTGCGTAGGCAGCCGGATCGATCTGGGAGAGGGGTTTGAATCCGTGAATCTCGGTCTGGGTGTCGTTAAAACTG
>JBEPXL010000720.1:0-2352 GCA_041641935.1 Desulfobacteraceae bacterium
GTTGCCTGTTATACCGTTAACTTCCTCTGCCCCGAATATGCCGAAGCCAAATGTGCGGAGAAGATGGGGCTGTGAAAAACTGTTTCTTCAAATTCCCCTCCACGCCTCATCTTGCAACGGTTGCAGGCGTTGAAATCAGGGACGATAAGGTGCTTTCGGAATCTGAACGCAACGAATTCCTGCAGCATGATCTTATCGTTGAAGAGAAGGTAGATGGCGCTAATTTGGGAATCTCTTTTGATTCGGAGGGAAATATTGGAGCACAGAACAGGGGGGCATATCTACATTTTCCAGGCGCCGGGCAGTGGAAAAAACTTGAGGAATGGTTGGCCCCTCGGACGGATCTTCTATTCGAGCATCTGAATGATCGCTATATCCTTTTTGGGGAATGGTGTTATGCCCGGCATTCCGTTTTCTACGACCGGTTACCGGACTGGTTCCTTGGATTCGATATCTACGATAAACTAACTGGTCATTTTTTATCTTCAAGCCGTCGTGATAGCCTTTGCAGGAAGATGCGGATTGCACGGGTGCCATTCATTGCCCGCAGGCGTTTTATTTTCCCGGAGATTGTGAAACTCCTTTCTCAGTCAAAACTCACAGATCAGCCTGCGGAAGGGCTCTATCTGCGACTTGATCAGGGCGAATGGCTGGTGCAACGGGCCAAGCTGGTTCGTCCGGGGTTTATCCAGTCGGTAGCGCAGCACTGGTCTCGTTCGGCCATCAATCCAAACTGGTTGAAGGATCAGCAAAAATGATCGCTCTTTAATTCAGGATGTCAGGTTACGTTAAAATTAAGACGAATCTTATTTCAGCCTGTGCAGTTAAGATATACAGCCTCTGAAGACGGCATCAACCTCTTCAAAACAGGTGCAGTGAAAACGGGAAAGGAGAGTCAATGTTACCCGAAAAACAGAAACGAACCTATGAAGAGTTCTTCGATTCAACAGCCAATAACGGAATACTGGATCAAAAAACAACCATCATGATTCAGCTGGCAGCATCGTTCATGACTGGCTGTTATCCGTGAATGGAACATTTCTTTGGAGTTGCCAGAGAAAACGGACTCACGGACGACGAAATCGGTGCAGTGCAGTCGATCGTCATGGGCGTATCGGCTGGAAGAATCAGAGCCCAGTTCAGACAGGCCAGGGAGAATGCCGGCTATGAGGAAACGTAATGAACCAGACCAGGCTCTGTCTGATCTGGTTTCGGCGGAAACAGTAAAACCAGAACTCTGAAATGGCAGAAACAGCATAAGGTGATGCAATGCCCAAAAAAACAAAGTCGGAAAACGTCCCGAAAAAGATGGAATCAACCTACAATTCCATCATTTCACTGACAGACAAGTACTGCAAAAAGCATCTGAATGAAGAATACGCGCAGCTGTCCCGCAGATTAACCGCCGCACTCTGCCGCAAACGCCCCTCCCCGCTTACCAGAGGGAAACCCGAAAGCTGGGCGTGCGGTATCATTTACGCCCTCGGCCATACAAATTTTCTTTTTGACAAAAACATGGAACCCTATGTAAGTGCCGCAGAACTGTGTGAAGGATTCGGTGTCAGCACAAGTACGGGATATAGCAAATCATCAGAGATCAGGAAATTGATGAACATGACCCGGTTTGACCCGAACTGGAGCACAGCCGAAATGATAGACAAGAACCCCATGATCTGGCTGATCAAGGTCGGCGGCTTTGTTACAGACGTCCGCACTGCCCCACCGGATATCCAGCAAAAGGCATATGAGGCGGGATTGATACCCTACATTCCCGGCCGGAAAGGCGAAGAGAAACCAAAGAAACGAGGAAAAAAAGCAGCAGCCGGCAAAACATCCCTCTACACCCTTGAAGTAGCCCTGATCAGCGGGCCGATTACAGAAGACTTCCTGAAGCAGAATCCGACAATTCTCCGGATCATAGAAATTCGCGGAGATCAAACCCTCGATGAACTGCATGACATCATCTTCAAGGCATTTGACCGCGAAGATAAGCATCTGTACGAATTCCAGTTGAAAGGAAAAGGACCAGGTGATCCCGATGCGGAAAAATACCTTCACCCCGCAGCCCTTGAAGGTGAAGAAAAGGCCAGCACGGACTTCACGCTGGAGGAACTGAATCTGGAAGTGGATGAATTCTTCGGGTACTGGTTTGATTTCGGGGATGACTGGTGGCATCAGATCCGTGTGATGTCGATAGAAGAATCCGTTCCACGGGGAAAGTACCCAAGAATAACCAGACGTGTGGGAGAAAGCCCGCCGCAGTATGCGGATTTTGATGAATGATTTCATGTGGATGATGTTCCGGCTGGGGCCTTTTGAAATCATTGTGCTTTACCTCATCCTGCTGCTGAT
>JBEPXL010000721.1:0-2347 GCA_041641935.1 Desulfobacteraceae bacterium
CCGGGATTCGTAGATGATGCCGATGACCCCCAGGGGAATCCGCATTTTCGAGATCTGAAGCCCGTTGGGACGGGTCCAGGATCTGGTGATCGCGCCGACCGGGTCTTCCATGCCGGCGATTTCCCGGAGACCGCTGGCCATGGACGCGATGGTCGCGTTTTTGATGGTGAGCCGGTCGATCATGGCGTCGGAGAGTCCTTTTTCCTGCCCGCGTTCCAGATCCTTCCGGTTCTCCGTCTGAATCCGCGGTGCGTCGGCTTCGAGCCGGTCGGCAATTTTCCGCAGCACGTCGTTCTTCTTCTTCGTCGGACACCGCGCCATTGCCACGGATGCCGCCTTTGCCGCTTTTGCCATCTCCACTATGGTCGATTCAACGGTCATAATGTCCCCCTGCAATCACTATAACAATATAATCAATTCATTATCTTTTTCAAGCAGATCCGGACAGCTTTGCAGGGCCAGCACCCGCACCACGTCCATCCGGTCATGCACCTGCATGGGACCGTACCTGCCTCCTCCGGATCATCACCGCCGGCCCCGCAGCGCCTGATGGCCCCGATTGCATTCATCATCCCACATCCGGCAGGCTTCGTAAATACAATTTATCACACCCGCTGTCGAGGGGCCTGTTTTCTAATTATACCGTAGTTCCCGGCTGCGATGCAAACGCTTTGAAAACCGCCCCCGGTCTCAGGCGGGAAAAATAATGAAAAAACCGCCTTGACAATCGTTTGGGAACAAAGTATAGTCTGTGATTGAAATTTGGGGGAAATCAATTTCACGGAATATTGTGTTTATATTACTGCTGTTTTTTTAATTTTACGATTTTATTATACAGATCAAAACATTTTTTACCCGAAGCATCTCTGATGGTGACATAATCCCTCCGAGCGGGGCACAGGTTGGATCAACTTCTTCCGTAATCTGCCCGATCATGATGTTCGTTTTGATCCTCTCAAAGCGGAATCATGCACCCGCCAGTTTTATTCTTGACCAGACCGGTCAATCGCAAGATCAAAATTTGATTCAGGTCCATTTGAAATGCCGGGGAGGCTTATCATCCGGCTTGCAGTATGTGTACCGTGCAGGGGGACAGTTTCATTCTTGTTCTTGATGATCAGATTCAGTATACTCCTTGTTTCCTGAAACAACTATTAAATAAAAATTAAACATAAACAAACAAAGATACCGGACCTGTCGCCTGATTCCCGCCGGAATCCTCAGTTCAGGATACCCGTGTCGATGCCGCCGCAGGTGACCTGGTGGCGGTTGCGCACTGTTGTCTGCACAGGCAGAAAACCGGTATGAATATACGAACAGGAGTTTTTTTATGAGCAATAACGGAACCATACATATGATCGGAGTCGGTTCTCCCGTTGTCGACCTGGTGGTCGAGGTCAATGAGTCCCTGCTGGCCTCGGTTCCGGGGCAGAAAGGGGGCATGGAACTGGTCGATTCCGAAGCCATGACGACCCTGCTGAACCTGGTGAAGGGTACTCCGGTGAAAGCGCCGGGGGGATCGGCCGGCAACACCACCTTTGCACTGGCCCACATGGGAATGAACTGTTCGTTCATGGGCAAAATCGGCCATGACGACAACGGAACCTATTACAAGGATTTTTTCAACCGCATCGGCGGCGACTGCTCCCGCTTCAAACTGGCAGGCGACGCCGCCACGGCGAGTTGTCTCAGTCTGGTGACACCGGATTCGGAACGGACCATGCGGACTGACCTGGGGGCCGCCATGACCTTCTCCCCCGACGATATCCAGCCCGATGATTTCCGGGACTGCCTGCACGTACACGCAGAAGGGTATCTTCTGTTCAACCCCACCCTCATTCTGGCGGTACTGAAATCCGCCAAGGCAGCCGGATGCCGGGTCAGCCTCGATCTGGGTTCCTTCGAGGTCGTGGAACATGCCCATGACATGCTGACGGGCCTGCTGGAAAACTACGTGGATGTGGTCTTCGCCAACGAGGAAGAGGCGGCGGTCTTCTGCGGCAGCAAGGATCCGGAAGTGGGGCTGGCAGAACTGGCAAAGCGCTGTGACATCGCCGCCGTCAAGCTCGGCAAAGAGGGCGCCCTCGTCCGTGACGCCGGGGGAACCCATCATGTTCCGGCCTTCCGGACCGAGCGGGCCATCGATACCACCGGCGCCGGTGACTACTGGGCCGCCGGATTTCTGTACGGCCTGCTGAAGGGCTATCCTGTCGATACCTGTGCGGCCCTCGGGGCCCTGATGGGACGGCATGTGGTGGAGCACATGGGGGCGGACCTTCCCGAACCGGTCTGGCAGAATGTGATGAATGAAATGAATGCAATTATAACCAAATCTTGAATATTAACA
>JBEPXL010000722.1:0-2332 GCA_041641935.1 Desulfobacteraceae bacterium
AGTGGCCACCGACGCACGCGCCTCATCAATCATTTGCCGCACATCGCGGACCAATGTCTTATCTGCAGCCGTCAGGCCGTTTTCAGGCTTCATTCGTCATCCTCTTCAAACGATCCCATCTTCCCTTTGGTGTGTAGAAATATCGTTCCATTATCTGTAGGGGCAACCCCCTGTGGTTGCCCTGCAAAGGGCAGGCACGGGGGCCTGCCCCTACAGACATTCCGCATCTGTTCCGACACATAATGCAATTTCAGGGTCCATTTTTCAACCCTTTTCGCCCGACCGGAAACGAAACACCGACGCAGGAAGAAAAGAAACAGAGAGGAAGAATTGACGTGCAGACCCTCAACAAACCAACCGGCTTCAGCCGGTTTCAAAAAATTCAGCCCGGGATTTCAATCCCGACCCTTCCTGCTGCATCACTCCTCCATCACTCCGGATCACCCCTGTCTCCGCGAGGTGCTGGACCGGAGTGTCACATGACAGAGAACAGGAAAAGCGGAGCGGAAAATGTGATTCATTCCTTTTTACCCGGTCATTATCTTTTCAGGAGAAAAAATGTGAATGCTGCATTGCACAATATTTTCTTGACATGATCCGCTTTTCCAGCATACACTATACTCATCTCACAGAGGATGTTCTGTGGAAACCCCAAAGGAGGCAGGATTAAGATGTACTTATTTTTATCAAAACAAGTAATCGAATATCAGAAAAGTATGGCAGATGATTTCTTCAGCGGCTTTGTTGCAATGCAGGATTATCTGGAAAAAATTACACGGATGGCATACGAGCAGATGATCTGGCTGCCGGAAGAGAACATCCGCATGTATGAGAGCTGGAGCAGAGCCTGCAAAGATGGTCGGGATCGTGTGAAATGCACCATCGACAACCACTATGAACAGTTTATCCGTGCAGGTGCATAATCAGCAGGCCGATTGGCAGATCATTGCCGGTCCTGCTTCACTCCACCGGATGAAAGTCTCACTCCTTTAAAGAAACCCCCCGTTCCGGAAGACCGCCTTCGCTGATGTGAAGGCGGTCTTTTTCCCCGACCGTGTCACGCTTTCCCCAAAAATGGATTTACAAACCCGCCGTTGATGCGCCATAATGTTCCGCTGTTCAACAAAGCATTCATGGAGATCTTTATGCCGCAAACACGAAGAACCCTTGCCCATGTCACCGGTTGCCTGGTCGCCGGTGCTGCAGGAGATGCCCTGGGCGCGCCGGTGGAATTCATGCCTCTCGACCGGATTCGCCGGGATTTCGGACCCGACGGCGTCGTGGATTACATTCCCGCCTATGGCCGGAAAGGCGCCATTACCGACGATACCCAGATGACCCTCTTCACCGCCGAGGGACTGATTCTGTCCCAGGTCCGGTGTATCGAGGGCGGTGTCAGTGATATGGTTCCCTTTGTCTACCAGGCCTATCTCCGGTGGCTGACCACCCAGCGGATGGTGGACCAGGAGAGCATGATACGGCAGCACGGGGCCTGTGTCATGGTGGAAGGGCAGCTCATGATGTGCAGTGAACTTCATGCCCGCCGGGCGCCCGGAAATTCCTGCCTTACCGCGCTGAAAAGCGGCACAATGGGAACCACTGCCGAACCGGTCAACAACAGCAAGGGATGCGGCGGCGTGATGCGCATTGCGCCGGTGGGTTACTTTCTGCCGCCGGACCGGGTATTCGACACCGCCTGCCGGATTGCCGCCATTACCCACGGCCACCCGACCGGTTATCTTGCCGCCGGATGCCTGGCGGAGATCATCAGCCGGATTTCCTATGGTGCGGATCTGCCTGCGGCCATCATGGATGCGATGGAAGTCCTTCGGAAGCACCCGGACCATGACGAAACACTCGCCGCCGTCCGGTCGGCCCTGGAGGCGATGGAGAACAAGCCGGTATCTGCGGAAACGGTTGAAACACTGGGGCAGGGCTGGATTGCCGAAGAGGCACTTGCCATCGGCCTCTACTGCGCTTTGGCCGCGGGGGAGGATGTGGAAAAAGGGCTCCGCCTGGCGGTCAACCACGGCGGAGACTCGGACAGCACCGGGGCCATTGCCGGAAATCTCCTCGGTGCGCTGTGGGGCATCGGGTCGGTTCCGGCAGCGTATCTGGATGAACTGGAACTGCTGGCTCTGATCCGGGAAACCGCTTCGGATCTCTACCAGCGGATGCCGGACAGGGAAGGGCAGGGGGAATAAAAATGCAACTGGATGTACCGTTTCTGCCGGATGAAACCTATACCGCTTTTCTGCGGGACCGGATGGACCATTTTCATTCCGTCCATTTCAGTCTGTACGCGCCGGAGATCGCCGACGCCCGCCACCGG
>JBEPXL010000723.1:0-2325 GCA_041641935.1 Desulfobacteraceae bacterium
GCTCTTCAATGTACCGGAATTCCCCGATCAGGTTTTCAATGGACCGCTTCCGGTACTTGTGCCCATGCATGACCTGGGGATAGACACAGTATACACAGTGATGGGGACATCCCCTGCCTGTGTAAATCGCCACCTGGGGATACTGGGCGATGGTGTAGAAATAGTCCCGGATGTTCAGGTGCTTTTTATAGACCGCAGAAATGAACGGCAGTTCATCCAGTTCTGTTATCGGAGCGCGATCCGGGTTATGAATAATTTCTCCACTGTATCGGAAGGACAAGCCGGGAATCGAGGCAAGGAGAGTTCGATCCGGCGTTCCCTCATTTTCTGACAGCCTGCGGGCCAGATCCCGAAGGGTATACTCATACTCCCCCCGTGCGACGGCATCCACACGGTCGGAAAGCCGCAGCGTTTCTTCGGTCAACGCGGTCGGATGGGTTCCCACCAGCACCGTAAATGCCCCGGCAGCCGCTTTCAGTTCCTCTGCCGCCCGGACATCGTTGAAGATGCTGGGCGTTGCCGTATCTGCGATAATCAGATCCGGTCCGAATGCATCCACTTTTCGTCGTACCTGTTCCGGTGTCATGCGGGAGGCAGGCGCATCGATCAGCAGCACCTCGAATCCATCCGCTTCCAGAACACCGGCGGCATAACAGAGCCAGATCGGATAATAAAAGGTTCCTCCCTTGGTGATGGCCGGGGAACGCTGCCCCCTTGAAAACCGGCCATGTTCACTTTTAAAAGGCGGATTTAACAACAGTATTTTCATGCTTTATTTCCTCTAACAGTCAGCCACGGCGGCACAGTTCTATGGTTTGTCATATCCCGGAACGCCGACGCCGTTTTCCGGGGGTTTACGGAAAAAAAGGATTACGCCCTCATAATCCCCATCCCGGATCATCCGGCACCGGAATAGATCACAACCATACGCCATCAGGATCCGGAAGATGGTGTTGAGGTCGTAGACGTTCATCTGCATGTACGGATAGGACCAGGGACGCCGTTTCAGGAGATTCCAGATCGGATAGGCAAATGGAACGAATTTCATGGTAAACGAAAATATCCGCCGCCGCCGCGAGGTACAGTGGAACGGAAAATGAACCACACCGACACCGGCGGGCGCGATCAGGTCCAGCAGAATCCGGAACAGCATCAGCCCCTGCGCCTGGGGGATGTGCTGAAAAACGATAAAGGAATGAACCAGATCGAATCGTTCTCCGGTATCCCGCAGCCGCCGGATGTCACGGACCAGCATCACATTCCGGATATTAAATTTCCGGCAGTTGTTCCGGGCCTCCCGGCGCATGGTTTCGGATATATCCGCTCCGACGGCCAGGCGGTACCGCTCGGCCAGAGGAATGAGCAGCCGGCCCACACCGCAGCCGAAATCCAGGGCCTGGGAAGGCCGTTCCGCAGGTGTCCGGCTGCCGGCAAAGCTGTCCACAACAGAAAGTATGCCGTCGATATAGTCCCGGCCGCTCCGGAAAAACGAATCCAGCGCCGTTTCATCCAGGTTTTCAGACCGGTACTGCGTCTCTGTCAGAACACTGAAATAGGCATCCGCCTGTCCCAGCTTCTCCCATGCTGTTTCTGATTTATCCAAAGCCCCACTCACTTTCCACAATAGTGAACTGAAAAATCTGTCCGGTTTCAGCGGCAGTCCTCATCCGTCTCCAGTGAAAACCTCCCGGTACAGTTGCAACACCGATGCTGCCGCTTCCTCCCAGGAAAACCGGGCCGCCTGTTTGCGTCCTTTTTCCGCCAGTTGATACCGTAGATCCGGATTTCCGGCAAGCGACAGAATGGCCCCGGCCATTTCCGCAACGGAATCCGGTGATACCAGAAGTGCTGCATTTCCGGCCACTTCGGGCAGGGCGGAAATGCGGGAGGTCAGCACCGGTGTCCCTGCCTGCATCGCCTCCAGAACCGGCAGGCCAAAGCCTTCATAGCGGGAAGGAAACAGGAGGGCCTGCGCGTTCTGGAACAGGAGCGGGACATCCTCGTCCGGAACGCTGCCGAGCATCCGGACATCAGCACGGCCTTGCCGGTTCAGTGTCAAGACCTGTTGGGCAATGTCTCCGGAAAAGGCACTTTCCCTCCCAATGACCGCCAGCGGCGGCAGGGGCTGTTTCTGTGCCGCGTCTGCGTATGCCCGCAGCAGAAGCGGCGTATTTTTGTAGGGTTTGCCATTGCTCGGATGAAGAAAAAAACCATCCGGCTTCACGCCATACCGCCGGAGCCGCTCTGCAGCTTCAGCAAACGGAACCGGATCGGCAAACCGATGGTCTGCCCCCTCCCCGATCACCCGCACTTTATCGCAGATTT
>JBEPXL010000724.1:0-2324 GCA_041641935.1 Desulfobacteraceae bacterium
GGCCGGTCTCCCCCAGGCCCCCAGCCGGTATTCCCCCTACAAGCATCCGGAGCGGGCCAGGGAACGGCAGGAGTATGTCCTCCAGCGGATGGTCGAAGAAGGCTATATCACACGGGAAGAGGCTGACGCCGCATTGAAGGAGCCCCTCAACATTCATCCGGTCCGGAACTGGTTCCAGGAGCAGGTTCCCTACTATGCCGAGCATGTGCGCCAGTATGTGGCGGAAAAATACGGCGAGGAAATGCTCTATACCGGCGGTCTCAAAATCTATACCGCCGTCAACATTGAAATGCAGAAAGCCGCCCGGAAGGCGATTGCCGAGGGACTGCGGGAACTGGACCATCGGCATTCGGGATACCGGGGGCCGGTCCGCCACCTGGAAACCGAAGAGGTCGAACCCTTTCTCGCCGCGCTCCGGGAGGACCGGGAAAAAAACGGTGACCCAGAAGCCGGGGGAACGGTTCAGGGGGTCGTGACCGCCGTCGATACCAGAGCGGATGAGGTCTCTGTCCGCATGGGCATTGGGGAGGGAACGATTTCTTTCAAGACCATGACATGGGGAACGAAGAAAGCGGGGCGGAAGAGCCGGTCCGGAAAGGTGGAAGACCTGGTCGTTCCCGGTGATGTCATTCTGGTGAATCTGAAGGAGAAAAATCCGGAGACCGGCACATGGGATCTGCGGCTGGAGCAGACGCCCGAGGCCCAGTCGGCCCTGCTCTGTCTTGAGACGGGAACCGGTTATGTCAAGGCCATGGTCGGCGGACGGGATTTCCGGGAAAGTCAGTTCAACCGCGCCCTTCAGGCCCGGCGGCAGCCGGGGTCGGCCTTCAAGCCCATTGTCTATGCGGCGGCCCTGGACGCGGGGTATACACCGGCGACGGAAATCATCGACAATGCTGTTGTCTATAAGGACGCCAGCATGACCTGGAAGCCGAAAAACTACGACCGGAAGTTCCACGGTCCGATCCTGCTCCGGAAAGCGCTGGCCAAGTCACGGAACCTGTCCACCATCAAGGTGCTCGATGATATCGGCATCAACTATGCCATCAAATACGCCCGGAAGCTCGGCATCCATTCGGATCTGACCCCGACCCTTTCCCTGGCTCTCGGCTCTTCCGGGGTTTCCCTTCTGGAGCTGACCACGGCCTATTCGGTCTTTGCCAACTACGGCGAACGGGTCAAACCAGTCTTTATCACCCGGATCGTGGACCGGGACGGCAATGAACTGGAAGGACTGGATCTGGACAGTGAGAAGGTGATCGATGAATCGACGGCCTATCTGATGACCAGCCTGCTGGAGAGTGTGGTGCAGGAGGGGACGGGACGAAAGGTAAAGGCGCTGGGCAGACCAACCGCCGGAAAGACGGGTACGACCAATAACCTGCGGGATGCCTGGTTCATGGGCTATACACCGGGATATGTGACCGGTGTCTGGGTCGGATTTGACCAGGAACGCCCCCTGGGGCCGAAAGAGACCGGCGGGCGGGCCGCAAGTCCCATCTGGCTCGATTATATGCAGACAATCCTGAAAGATGAGCCGGTGCTGAGCTTCCGCGTCCCCAAAGGCGTGGTCTTTTCCAAGATCGACGCCAAGACAGGGCTGCTGCAGTCTTCGGGAACCCGGCAGACGATTTTCGAATGTTTCAAGGCGGGAACCATTCCGACCGTCCATTCCAAAGGTTCGGATGCCGTTGCGGAACGGGATGATTTCTTCAAGACGGGGATGTAAAAAAATCGCCCCGCACATACCGTTTTCCGCTCAGGGGAAGGCATGTGGATCTGCCCCCGTTGAACCTGATGGAATACAGTGCCTGCCGCCGGGGCAGCGTACTGTCCTCCCGTTCATTTCCCGGGAGCCGTGAACCGGCACACAGTAAGGGAGTCCCATGAGAAAGACGCGGCAGACAGTCTTTTGTCTCGGCATTGTTCTTTTGTTCTGGTTCATGGTTTGCGGTTCGGCTTCCGGCATGGACAAGGCGTCTCCGCCGGCCGCATACACGCCCCATGATCTCCTGGTCCGGTTTCTGGATGGAACCGGTGACGCACAGAAAACGGTCGTCCGGGAGTCCCTTGGGGCGACGCTGGTCTGCATCGTGAAGAGCATTCAGGTGGAACACTGGCGGCTGCCCCCGGAGATAACGCCGGAAGAAGCAATGGAACAGCTCGAAACCGATCCCGCCATCCAGTACGCAGAACCCAACTATCTCTATCGCTCCTTTGCCATTCCCAATGATCCGCTGTTTGGCCGGCTCTGGTATCTCAACAATACCGGGCAGGATGTGGATGAATTTACCGGCGCACCCGGCGCGGACATTGCCGCCCCT
>JBEPXL010000725.1:0-2319 GCA_041641935.1 Desulfobacteraceae bacterium
GGATGTGATCCGGTATGCCAACCGGCAGGAAGGGACCATCATCGGCAAAACCGCCATTCCCTATGTGCGTCCCTCGCGCTTCGGGGCGGACCGGTATGATCTGCGCTTTACCCTCATCATTGAAACCAAGGACAACAGGATTCGGTCCACTTTCAGGGATATATACCTTTTTGGCGACTATGGACGGGAAGTTCCGCTCAAGGACGACATGACCGTGATCCGGCCCCGGCTGGAACGGGCTGTGGAAGCCCTGATCGCCTCTTTTTCACGGATGGAGCAGGATGAAAACTGGTAGCGAAGACACAGAAAACGACAGGGAGAGGCGCATTCTCCGGCAGGCCCGGGATGTGCTGCAGACCGAGGCAGACGGGATTCTCCGGCTGATCGACCGGATCGATCACAGTTTTGTCCGGATGGTGGAGATGATCTGTGCGGCCACCGGCCGGATCATTGTCTCGGGCATCGGCAAGTCGGGCCTTATCGGACGGAAGTTTGTGGCAACCTTCAACAGCACCGGAACCCGGTCCCTTTTTCTTCACCCGGTGGAGGCGCTTCACGGCGATCTGGGCATGGTCTGTGCCGATGATGTCTTTCTGGCCCTCTCCAACAGCGGTGAAACCGAGGAACTGAATCTCCTGATCCCGACCATCCGGAACATCGGGTGCACGGTCATCGCCTTTACCGGAAAGCCCCGGTCCACACTGGCGCGGATGAGCGATATCGTCATCGACGCGGGCGTCGAGCGGGAGGCGTGTCCCATGGGCCTTGCGCCGACCGCCAGCACCACCGCCCTGCTGGCCATGGGCGATGCCCTGGCGATGGTGCTGATCGACCGGAAAGCCTTCAAATCCACCGATTTTAAAAAATTTCATCCCGGCGGCGCGCTCGGTCAGCGGCTCTCCAAGAAGGTGACGGATTTCATGCTCACGGAACATCTGCCCGCCGTGCCGGAACAGGCGACCCTGCAGGAAGCCCTTGCCGCACTGGACCGGGTCAGTATCGGCGTGGTACTGGTACTGGGACCGGAGGGGCGGCTGGCCGGTCTGCTCACCGATGGTGACCTCCGGCGGCTTCTGGCCCGGGGAGAAGCGACCCGGGATCTGCCCGTGAGCCGGGTGATGACCCGTGAACCCAGGCTGGTCGGACCGGATACGCCCGCCTGCGATGCCCTGAACATGATGGAGCGTTTCCAGATTACGGTGCTGCCCGTGGTCGACGAAGCGCAGACGGTGCTGGGCATTCTGCATCTGCACGATATACTGGGCAAAGGCGCATTCAAGTTTTACGGAACCTGAACGCCTTTTCCGGTACACATGACGTGGTAACCCTTTTGGAAAAGGTGGTATACCGATGACAATCGACTTCGACAACATCGAGACAGAAATCCCCTCCCTGGGGCCCTGCCGGGTTCCGACACCGATTCAGTGGTGGGAGAAGAGTGATAAACGGATGTTCGTTTCCGACGAGGATCAGGTGCTGATCGATATTGATCAGAAACGACTCCAGGAACGGATCAGAACAGCAAAAGAGCCCCTGGCCTTTGAAAAGGCCGGCCCCCGGGAAAAGATATATTTCGATCCCAGTAAACTCAAATGCGGCCTGGTCACCTGCGGCGGGCTCTGCCCCGGCCTCAACGGAATTGTCCGGGCGGCGGTGCTGGAACTCTACTACGGCTACGGTGTCCGGAACATTTACGGCATCCAGTACGGTCTGCAGGGGTTCATCCCCAAATACGGCCATGATATTATTGACCTGACCCCGAACGTGGTCGGCAACATCATCCGGAAAGGGGGCGCGTTTCTCGGTTCCTCACGCGGTCCTCAGGATATCAACCAGATTGTGGACTGTGTCGAACGGCTGAACCTCGGGGCGCTCTTCATGATCGGCGGTGACGGAACCCTCAAGGCGGCAACCAAGATCGCCGACGCCATCCTGGAACGGAACCTGAAAATCAGCGTCATCGGGATTCCCAAGACCATCGACAACGACATCTACATGGTATCCCGGTCCTTCGGTTTCGATACCGCCGTGGACGTGGCGACCCAGTCGATCCGGGCCGCCCACAACGAGGCCCAGGGGTATCCCAACGGCATCGGTCTGATCAAGCTGATGGGACGCCATTCCGGCTTTATCGCCGCCGCCGCGACCCTGGCCCAGCAGGATGTCAACTTTGTTCTGATCCCGGAAGTCGATTTTGATCTGGAAGGGGCAAACGGCCTGCTGGCGACTCTGGAAAAGCGACTGGCCCAGCGGGGACATGCGGTGATGGTGGTGGCGGAAGGGGCCGGACAGCACCTGTTTGAAACCGGGGATGACCTC
>JBEPXL010000726.1:0-2318 GCA_041641935.1 Desulfobacteraceae bacterium
GGCGGCACACCCGCTGAATGTCCTTCTGGTCCTGCTGCTGCACAGCGGGAAATACCTTCGGGTTCTGGGGTATACCGGTATTGAACTGGGACTGGCGGTTTTCGACTTCTTCGGCGGCATCATCGATCGGAAGAATTTTTTCAAGGAACTGACATTCATACCGAAACGCATCGGTGTCTGCGCCGGTCTGCGGGAAATCATCCGGTTCCGGGTCAAACTGGATATCACCCGCGGCATGCCCGTCATCTGTGCCAATTTTCTGGGATACGATGAACAGGCCCACCGCCGGGGGCCCGGTTCGAGCTTTGCCCACTGGAGTCTGAAAGGGATCGACGGAACCATCAAGGATATTTTCCGCACCGCTCTCCGTTCCGACTGCCGGGAGTACCAGGTCATTATCTATTCGGATCACGGCCAGGAGGCGACCGTCAGTTATTCCAGTCAGCATGACCGGGATATCCAGCATGCCGTCAGGGGCGTCCTCGCCGGATGGATGTCGCCGGATCAGGTGGAAGAGACGCAGATATCGGCCATGGGACCCGTCGGCCACGTCTATCTGCCGGAACCGCTGCCGCCACAGGATTTGCGATCTCTGGCCTGTCAACTGGTGGAACGGGCAAAGATTCCGCTGGTACTGTTCCGCGGCGAAACAGGCGCTGTCGCCGTCAACCGGGAAGGAGAATTCGATCCCCGCCGGGCTCCGGAACCGGTCCTGGGTGCGGATCATCCGTTCCTGCAGCAGGCCGCCGAGGATCTGGCAGCGCTCTGTGATCATCCTGATGCCGGAGATTTGATCCTCTCCGGATGGTTTCCCGGTGCCCCGCCCATGACCTTCCCCGTTGAAAACGGGGCCCACGGCGGCCCGGGAAAGGAGGAGACACGCGGTTTTCTTCTTCTGCCCCCCTTCATGAAAACCGGAAAAACCGTGCTGCGGCCCCTTGACCTGCGGCATATCGCCCTGTCGTTTCTCCGTAACCGGAAACCCGAACGCATCCCCGTCCCCCTGAAAGACAAACTGTCCCTGCGAACGATCAGCTACAACATTCACAGCTGCATCTGCATGGACGGAAAAATTTCACCGGAACGGATTGCCCGGATTCTTGACTGGTATCAACCGGATCTGGTGGCGCTCCAGGAGGTGGATGTGGACAAGAAACGCACCGGTTACCGGGATCAGGCGCAGTGGATCGCCGATTATCTGGAGATGAACCACTTTTTTTTTCCGGTCGTCACCCGCAATGGGGAAAAGTACGGCATTGCCGTCCTGAGCCGTTTTCCCTTCATCGACATCAAAAACAGCTGGCTTCCCTCCCTCCCGCCGGCAAACCGCCGGGAACGCCGGGGCGTCATCCAGGCCCGCATTGATACCCCGTACGGAATTCTCCATTTTCTCAACACGCACCTGGGGCTCCATGTCAAGGAGCGGCAGCGCCAGGTACAGGAACTGCTGGGGCCGGGGTGGCTCGGATCGATTCCCCCGGATGAAGCGGTGATCTTCTGCGGCGATTTCAATGCCGGTCCCCGGTCGGTGGTATACCGGGAACTCACCCGCCGGCTGCGGGACACCCAGACAGAATGCACAACACCCCGGATGCATACCTTCTTTTCGGGGAATCCCTTCCTCTGTCTGGATCACATTTTCATTTCCCCCCACTTTACGCCGCTCACCGTCGAAGTGCCGAAGACACAGGATGTGAAAATGGCATCGGATCATCTGCCGCTGATTGCCGATCTTCGTCTGGACAGCGGGCATCAGGCACAGGTACGGCAGAAAGACTTGCATAAAGTCCGCATAAATGATTATCTTCAAAAATAAGGTAAACGATCGGATGGTTAGAAACGTCTAAACCGTCAGCATCGGCAGGACTGAATTTTTTTATCCACTTCAGACTGCGGTAAACAGAAAGATCATCTTGACTACAGAAAGGAGAAAGAAATGAAAAAATTGATTATGCCCTTCCTGCTACTGGCATTTGTTGTATCCGGATGTGCCACGCCCCAGACCAAGACCGGAAAAGGTGCGGCATACGGAACGGCGGCAGGCGCGGCGGCAGGTGCGCTGGCCGGGCAGCTGATCGGCGGAGATACGGAAGCGACGCTCTGGGGAACTGCCATCGGGGCAGCCGTCGGCGGTGCCGCCGGGGCCGGCGCCGGAAAAATGATGGACCAGCAGGAACAGGCGTTCCGTCAGGAACTGGCAGCTTCCGAAGCGGCCGCCGTACGGCGGGAAGGAAATCTGCTCTCCATCGTCCTGCAGGGCGATATGACCTTTGATACCGATTCTGCCGCTATCCGCCCCGGCCTCCGCTCGGAAGTCG
>JBEPXL010000727.1:0-2314 GCA_041641935.1 Desulfobacteraceae bacterium
GCAATGCTGTGGCGGTGTTTTTCGAGCATAGCCATAACAGTGGCGTTCGGCATTTGTTTCAGCGGTTCAGAGAGAACATTGGTATCCAAGAGATACAGCATCATCCGATTTCCACTTTACGCCCTGATGTATTGTCTCTTACCCCTTCAAAATCCGTGTCTGTTATTTCAACCCCTTCTTCTGTGATGGATTCCCGGAAATCCACCAATGCCTCCCAGAAATCCTTTTGGTTTCCGGTCAAACGCTGGTATTCCTGTACCGACAGGAGAACGGCAACGGGTTTTCCTCTACGCGTGAACTGAACAGGCGTACCGTCTTCCACACGGTGTATTAACGATGTGAGCTTATTTTTCGCTTCAGCAATGGAGAACTGTTCCGGCATTTGTACCCCTCCTTTTCGATGTATAGGATTTTATTTGAATATAGCCATTTTAATGGCCATCTTCAATAGATAATATTGCCATCCTACGAAAAATCTCATCACATGGGCGGGGGTTGATTCCCTTCACAAAATGTAATGGAAAGAAGCCACAGGTACTTACCCCTCGCTTCCGTCACCGAATCTGGCCGCTCGAAGTCGTCGTAATCGGCACAGGCATCTCCCCGCGCTGCACCCATTTCAGCATCAGCCGCAGGGTCACCGTTGATGCAATATTCCCCAGCCCCAGGCCGATGGCCCCGATCAGATTCCCGCTGATCCCCAGGGCCAGAGAAATTCCCCCCGCCGTGACCACGGTAGACATGAAGGCCGCCTGACCGGCGATGACGGTCATCGGTTTTCGGGCCAGGGCGGCAAGCCCTTCTCCCTGGGCGCGGAAGGCCACGAACAGCGGATAGACCACCAGACTCAGGGCGGTGATCCGTACCAGCCCGATATCCACCGGCGGCAGGTTCTGCAGGCGGACATAATAAAATTCAGCGATACCCGGCAGAATGAAGATCAGCGGCAGCAGTCCCATGACAAGACCTGCGTATGCTGAAAACCGCAGTGTCTGTTTCCGGTCCGCCCCGGCGGCGGCAAAGGAGATCACCACCTCCTGAACCCGGGTGGCCCCGAAGGCCACGGGTGTCGCCAACCCCAGTGCGAGATAATAGACCGGCAGCATCCGTTCGGGATGAACGGCCCGGGCGATGAAGGCCCCGAGGATGATGGCCGACAGGGACAGAAGATACCCGCTGACCGAAAGCGGCAGGTTGAACAGGAATATTTCGCGTTTTTTCGGAACCGGACCTTCCGCGGGTTTCAGTTCCCGCAGGGAAGGACCGGCCAGTACGCGGGACAGGATCACCTCCACCGCCACGGGAATACTCAGACAGACGACGGCCCAGAGAGGGCCGACCAGACCGGCGTAGCTGAAGAGCGGCGCCAGGGCTGCGGTAAGGGCGAT
This sequence comes from Desulfobacteraceae bacterium, assembly GCA_041641935.1. Taxonomy (GTDB): domain Bacteria; phylum Desulfobacterota; class Desulfobacteria; order Desulfobacterales; family Desulfococcaceae; genus JBEPXL01. Next base: position 1,389 of record JBEPXL010000727.1, read on the forward strand.
TCGGAACAGGGTTGCCGTGCTGGCGCGGCTGGTCCGCCGCGCGTTGTACATGGCCACCTGATAGGGAATCCGCAGAAAAAAGAGAAACTGAAGCGGCGCACTGGCCAGCAAGGTAATCCGGGCCGGAATTTCGATGGAGGGCGGCAGCCCGATGATCCGCCCGAAGAGCAGATGGGCCGGGAAGGGAATGCTGACCACCGCCTGGACGGCCATCACCATCAGGGCGAGGAGCAGGGTAACTCGGTAGAATTGCCGGAATCCTTCCCGGCTCTGGCCGTAGACCATACCGGTGGCGATCAGCCCGAACCCGAAGGTGCCGAGCATGAACATGACGGTGTTGGCCTGGGCCAGTCCTGCCAGGTTCAGGGGACCGCCGGGGCCCCGGGAGGCGACCATGGCCACCAGCGGATAGGTGAGTCCCTGGGAGGCGGACTGGAGTGCCAATGGAACGAAAAACCGAGTGAAGGCCTTACCTGACGGGAGTTCAGGCGGTTTTGGATTCATGTGGATATGCGATTCACGCATTCTGGTTCGAAAGGATCATGAGCATGCCCTGGCAGCAGCCGGGTGACACCGACTCGCGTGCCGTTTATTTCCGGCAAAGATAATGGAAATTAAACGGATCGTCGGGGATTTTCAGGACCTCGACCGCTGAAAATCCCGCCGTGTTCAGCATCTCCACCGCCTTTTCACGCCCCCACATCATCCCCAGTCCGGGGCCGCCGTCTACCTTTCCCACCGGCATGCAGTGCATCAGACTCACGGTGTACAGGAACGGGCCCATGGGATGGTCCAGGTTATCCGCCAGATCGGTGCCGGCGGCGATGTCGATCATCGAAAACCATCCATCTGGTTTGAGAATATGATGCACCCCTTTCAGGGCTTCCAGAGGGCGGTTCTGGTCATGGATTGCATCGAATGCGGTC
>JBEPXL010000728.1:0-2309 GCA_041641935.1 Desulfobacteraceae bacterium
TGCCACCCGGCCCTGTTTGTGGGCGGTGGTTCCCAGGGGAAGATAGGTATAGTCCCGCAGCAGGCGGTGCCAGGTTTCCACGCAGTCTCCGGCCGCATACACATCCGGCAGACTGGTCTCCATCAGCCGGTTCACCCGGATGGCGTCCCGGATGCCGGTGTCGATCCCCGCCTTCCGGGCCAGTTCCGTATTGGGTGCTCCGCCGGCCGCCACCAGTACCATATCCCCTTTCACCGCCAGTGTACCGCCGTCCCGCACCTGCAGTCCGCCATCCACCGGTTCGATGGCCGTCACCGCCACACCGGTATGGACCCGGACCCCGTGCCGGAGCAGTTCCGCCCGGAGCAGTTCCCCCAGCGGCGGATCGACCGTGGTGAGAACCGATGTGCCGTATTCGATCACCGTCACGTCGAGCCCCCGCACAGTCATGGCGTCGGCCATTTCCATGCCGATGTAGCCGCCCCCGACGATCACCACGGACTTCGGTTTCTCTTCTTCCAGATGACGCTGAAAGGCAAAACTGTCGTCCATCCAGCGCAGAAAAAAAACGCCCGGCAGATCGAGCCCGTCTATCTCCGGGCGGACCGACTCGGCCCCGGTTCCGATGACGAGCCGGTCATAGCCCAGTTCCCGCGTTTTTCCGGTTTTGTCCGAAACCATTACCCTCTTTCGTTCCGGATCGATCCCCTCCGCCCGGTGTTCCAGCAGAAGACCGATTCCCCCGGCTTCGATCTGTTCCCGGGTCCGGTGGGCCAGGGTACGCCAGTCGCTGACTTCACCGCTGAGAAAAAACGGAAGACCGCAGATACTGAAATTGGGAAACCGGTCCGCCACCACCATGGTCACGTCGGCATCCGGGTTCAATTCCCTGGCCCGGAGGGCCGCACTGATGCCTGCGTCGCTGCCGCCGATAATCAGAAGTTTCATGATTCACATCCTTTCTGCAAAGGGAGATTTGTCCATCCGGTCTGATGGAACCGCCTGTCCGCCTGTCCATATAAATCAGTTGATTCCTTATCCGTATACTGTTAGGATTTAATGAATTGCTGACCCATTATAAATGACCGACATAATGTTTACCGGGAGATTTTTAATGTACCATCTGAACCGCAGGAACCGACTGCTCCCCATCTGGCTGACTGTTTTGATGATCGCGCTTCTCTTTTCCGGCGCAGCGACCGCCGCGGAGCGCTTTACCGTCGGATGCACCCTGCCCCTGACCGGCAATTTCGGAAAAGCCGGTGAACTGGTGCGGGATGCCTATACCCTGTGGATGGAGACGGTGAATGCCGAAGGCGGCATCGCCGGAAAGTACCCGGTCCATATCATTTTTTATGATGACCAGTCCAATCCCCAGACCAGCGCCCGGCTGGTGGAGAAACTGATCACCGGCGACAGGGTTGACCTGCTGCTGGGCGGCTACGGCTCTTCACAGTTGATGGCGGCCTCTGCAGCGGCCGAGCGGCACAGGTTCCCGCTCATCTCCGGCGCTGCCGCATCCAACATGCTCTATGAACGCGGTTTTTCCTACTACTTCGGAACCCTCGGCAAGGCCACCGAAGAGGTGCGGGGATGTGTGGATGTATTCGCCGCCGTGACACCGAAACCGAAAACAGTGGGCATTATCGCGGCCAATATCCCCTTCTGCGCCCTGGCGGCGGAGGGATACAAAAAATACGCCGAACAGAACGGGCTGGAAGTGGTGCATGACGAACGCTTCCCCGTATCGCTCCAGGATTACAATACCCTTCTGGAAAAGGTCCGGGCCAAAAATCCGGATGTCCTGCTGGTCGGCTCCCACCTGGGCATCGCCATGCGGGTGGTCCAGTCCATGAAGGAGATCCGGTTCAGTCCGAAGGCGGTCGCCTTTTCCTACGGCCCGACCGTTCCGGCCTTTGTGGAGGGCCTGAAGGCGGACGCGGAGTATGTCTTTGCCGCCTCGGAATGGACACCGAATCTGCCCTATGAAGGCCCGGTGTTCGGCAAGGCATCCGACTTCAACGAAACCTATCAGAAGCGCTTTAACCGTCGGCCCGACTACGTGGAAGCCGCTACCGCCGCCGGTGCGGTGGTCCTGCAGAAGGCGGTGGAGGAACTGGGACTGACGCCGGGCATCAGCGAAGAAGACCGGGTCCGGCTGATGAAAAAGCTCCATGAGATCGACATGATGACCTTCTACGGCCAGGTCCACTTCGGTGAAGACGGCGCCAATGTGGCCCATCCGCCGGTGGCGGTCCAGATTCAGGACGGCCGTCCGGTCAATGTCTTTCCGTCCGACGCGGCGGAAGCGGAACCCCGCTATCCGATGC
>JBEPXL010000729.1:0-2303 GCA_041641935.1 Desulfobacteraceae bacterium
TATCTATCCCCGGGACACGCGGCACCGGCTCATCCGGACCCTCCAGGTGCTGGAGAGCAAGAAGGGAGACCGGCCCGACCGTAAACACGGCAATATTCCGTTGTGAGGTGACGCATGTTCAATAAAATTCTGATTGCCAATCGAGGTGAAATCGCTGTCCGCATTATCCGCACCTGCCGGCGGATGGGCATTGAAACCGTTGCTGTCTTTTCGGATTCCGACTTCCGGAGCCTTCATGTCACTCATGCCGACGAGGCGGTGCTGCTGGGAGGGGACCGGCCCTCGGAATCCTACCTGAACAAGGAGAAAGTGATCGAGGCGGCCCGCAAAACCGGCTGCGAGGCGGTGCATCCGGGCTACGGGTTTCTGTCGGAAAACGCCGCCTTTGCCGAAATGGTCGAAGCGGCCGGACTGACCTTCATCGGTCCCTCCGCCCCGGTGATCGCCGCCCTGGGGGATAAAATCGAGGCAAAGAAGCTGGCCGCAAAGGCCGGGGTTCCCACCGTTCCCGGCGACATGGCGGCGATCACGTCCCTTTCCGACGCCGCCGAAACCGCCGAAAAGGTCGGATATCCGATTCTGCTGAAACCGGCGGCCGGGGGCGGCGGCAAGGGAATGCGGATCGTGGACCATCCCGACGGCCTGGCCGCCGCCCTGAAGGCGTGCCGGCAGGAGACCCAGAAAGCCTTCGGGGATGACAGCATCTTTATCGAACGCTACATCCGGAAGCCCCGGCACATCGAAATTCAGGTGATGGCCGACCGGCACGGCAATGTCGTCCATCTGGGGGAGCGGGAGTGTTCCATTCAGCGCCGGTACCAGAAGATCATCGAGGAAGCCCCTTCAACGGTGCTGGACAAGGAACTCCGCAGCCGGATGGGAAAACGGGCCTGCGATCTGGCCCGTGAATCGGGATATGTCAACGCCGGGACCGTGGAATTTATTCTGGACCAGAACCGGGAGTTCTTTTTTCTGGAGATGAATACCCGGCTTCAGGTGGAGCATCCGGTGACGGAAATGGTCAACAACCTGGACCTGGTGGAACTCCAGCTCCGGGTGGCCGCCGGGGAGCCGCTTCCGTTTACCCAGGAGGCGGTCCGGCTGTCGGGCTGGGCCATCGAGGCCCGGATCTGCGCCGAAGATCCGAACAAAAACTTCATTCCGTCCATCGGTCTGATTACCCGCTATGCCGAACCCCGGGGAACCGTGGTCCGGGTGGACAGCGGCGTGGATGCCGGAAGCTATATCAACATCTTTTACGACTCCCTGCTCGCCAAGGTCATCACCTGGGGACAGGACCGGGAAGATGCCCGGAGACGGATGGTGCAGGCCCTCAACGGGTATCACATTGAAGGCGTGCTCACCAATATCGATTTTGTCAACCAGGTGCTGACCCATCCGGCCTTTATCGAGGGGGATCTCTCCACGGATTTCATTCCGGAGTATCTGTTCAATCCGGAAAACGAGCTGTCGCCCCCGGCGGAAAATCTTCATCTGATGGCTATCGGCACCACCCTGGTATACCATCTGCGGGAGATTCTGGTCCGCGATTCCCTGATTCCCCTGAAACCCCGGGTCGGCAGTACCGCTCCGGAGAACAGGCTTCATTCCTATGTGGCCAAGAGCGGCGAGGATATCTTCGAGATCCGGCTGCGGAAAACCGATGCCGATACCCGGTGGTATTTCCATGTCAACGATGAAAGCTATGAGGTGTCCACACCGCCGATGGAATATTACCGGCGTCGCCTGAAACTGAAGATCAACGGAGAATCCTGCCACTTCCGGCTGCGCTACAGCGGCAACTTCATTGAAGCGGCCTTCAGCGGCATTGCCCGGACCTTCGAGATCTACAATCCCCGGGAATGGAAGCTGGCCCGGTACATGCCGGAACCTGCCGAAAAGGTGCAGGCCAATGTGCTGGAATGTCCCATGCCCGGCATGGTGGTGGAAGTTGCGGTTCAGCCCGGAGACCGGGTGTACCGGGGGCAGGAACTGGTGATCATCGAATCGATGAAGATGGAAAGCGGCGTTGCCTCGCCCTTTGACGGGGAAGTGGAGGCGGTGAACGTAAAGCCGGGGGATACGGTGGAAACCGGTCTGGTGCTGATTTCATTCAAGTAAATGGACCGGTGGGCAGAGATGCCCACCGGTTTACCGCTCTGGAGCAACGATGCATACCGGCATCCCTACTGGAGGGCGATCGCCTTTTCCGGACAGACTTCCTGACAGCAGAAGCAGGTGATGCAGGTGTCGGCATCCACCACGGGAAGATCGTCCGGCATGGAAAGGGCTTCCACCGGACA
>JBEPXL010000730.1:0-2301 GCA_041641935.1 Desulfobacteraceae bacterium
TCCGGCATGTACGAGTATGACGGAACCCTCGCCTATATTCATCTCCGGGAAGCACAGAAAATGCTCCGGATGGGCGATGCCGTCACCGGGATCGAGGTCCGGGTCGATGATCTCTATGCCACTCCGGACATCAGTGAGCGGATCGTGGCAGAACTGGGATCATCGTATCAGGTTCGGGACTGGATGGAGATGAACCGGAATTTCTTTTCGGCGCTGAAGCTGGAAAAGACGGTCATGTTCGTGATTCTGACCCTGATCATTCTGGTGGCGGCCTTCAATATCGCCAGTTCCCTCACCATGATGGTCATGGAAAAGACCCAGGACATCGCCATCCTGAAGGCGATGGGGGCAACCGACCGGAGCATCCGGAAGATTTTCATGCTGAAGGGGCTGTTTGTCGGCGGGCTGGGAACCATCATCGGCGTCTCCTGCGGGGCGCTTCTCTGTTTCCTGCTGGAGCGGTACCACTTTGTCCGGCTGCCGTCGAATGTCTACTACATCACCACCATTCCCGTGCGCATGGAATCACTGGATATCACCATCATCGCGGTGGCGGCGGTGGCGATTTCGTTTCTGGCGACCCTCTACCCGGCGCGACAGGCGTCCCGGCTCAATCCGGTTGAGGCACTCCGGTATGGATAAACAACCGGTTCATCCGGAAACAGACGGACAGACCGCAGAGCCGCTGGTGGTAATGACGGGACTCTGGAAAGGGTTCCAGACCGACGGCGGCCGGCTGGATGTACTGCGGGATCTGCACCTGACCCTGATGCCGGGGGAGACGGTGGCGGTGGTCGGGGCCTCCGGCATCGGCAAATCGACCCTGCTGCATATCCTCGGTACCCTGGACCGCCCGGACCGGGGAACGCTCCGCTTCCGGAATGAAGAAGTGTTCACGTTTTCTCCGGACCGGCTGGCCCGGTTCCGGAATACCGCCATCGGATTCGTGTTTCAGTTTCACCATCTGCTGCCGGAGTTTACGGCACTGGAAAATGTCCTGATGCCGCTTCTGATCCACGGCAAAAACCGGAAAAACGCGGCGGAAGCCGCCGAGTCGCTTCTGGTCCGGGTGGGGCTGCAGGAACGGCTCCGCCACCGGGTGAACGAGCTTTCCGGCGGGGAACAGCAGCGGGTGGCCCTGGCCCGGGCCCTGGTGATCCGCCCGCCCCTGCTGCTGGCCGACGAACCGACGGGAAATCTGGACAAACGCAACAGTGAACAGGTACACGCGCTGCTGAGCGAACTGAACCAGGAATTCGGCATGACCCTGGTGGTCGTGACCCACAATATGGAACTGGCGGCATACATGTCCCGGCGTGTGACGCTTTCGGACGGACAACTCACAGAAACCGATTGAGGCTACCGATGTACAGATTTGCCCTCCTTTTACTGGTGATCCTGTTCAGCTTCGGCGGAACGGTCCACGCACTGGATACGGTTCGTGTCGCAGTGCTTCCCTTCGACATCAACGCCCAGGAGGGAACAGATTACCTCCGGGAACGCCTGCCGGAGGTGATCGAGAACATCCTGAGACAGCAGGGCGCGGAGGTGCTGGACGTCACCATTCCACCGGATGTCTCCTGGACCGAAATCACCCGCCAGTCCGGCGGCATCCGCCGGTTCGGTCTGGATCTGGGGGCCGACTATGTCATCTGGGGCAGCCTGACCCGGCTCGGCCAGCAGATCAGCATCGATGCCCGACTGATCCAGACCGTCGGCAACGCGCCCCCGCAGGCGCTCTACGCAGAAGGCCGCGGCATTGAAAACCTCTCGTCCATTGTCCAGGATCTGGTACAGGATATCAGCGCACGGCTGTTTCAGCGGGAACGGGTGGTCCGGATCGAGGTGGAGGGCAATCAGCGGATCGAAGCCGACGCCATCCGGCGGGTGATCAAGACCGAACCCGGGGATGTCTTTCTGGCCAGAAGCCTGTCCGAGGATCTGAAAGCGGTCTACCGGATGGGCTGGTTCGATGATATCCGGATTGAAGCCCGGGACACCCCCGGCGGCAAAATCATCACCTTCGTGGTGCAGGAGAAACCGACCATCCGGCGGGTCCAGATCACCGGGAACCGGGTATATGATGACGACGAAGTCAAGGAAAACCTCAACATCGATACCGGCTCCATCCTGAACGTCTTCCGCATCCAGAACAATATCCGGCGGATCGAGTCGATGTACAAGGAGAAGAACTACCACAATGTCGGGGTCACCTACGAAATCGAAAATGTCGGCAACAACCAGGCGGATGTGGAGTTTATCATCGATGAGGGGGGCAAGGTCCGGATCCGGGCCATCCGG
>JBEPXL010000731.1:0-2282 GCA_041641935.1 Desulfobacteraceae bacterium
CGGTGAAAATCCTTGATCCTGATCCGCTGCACCCCGGCGGCAAACAGTGCCGCCGTCACGACCGCCACATCCCGGCTCATGTCACGGCAGGCAGCGGCCCATTCCGCCGTCATGAAAGACGAGGCCGCATAGCTGCGGCAGCCGGAACTGCCTTCAATATCCGAAAGAATCAGGACAGAAGCGGGAAGGGGCATGGGATTTCTTCAGGCCGGGGTCAGGGATTTTCGTCCGGATGGTCTTCCGTTCTTTCCGTCTTTCCGGACCGGACCCGGTAGACCGCCACCATCTGGTAGATGAAGCTGAAGACCAGGGTGGCACTGATCAGGATCATCAGATTGGAGGCAAAGAAGGTCATCACAAAGGAAAACGGGTCCTGCAGCGTATAGGCGGAGATCAGGATCTGAATCCCGAAGACGAGAAAAAAACAGGCGCAGAGAATAAAGATGACCTGACGGAGCCACCAGAAGACCGGGTTCATTTCTTTACCTCACGGACCTTACCGGAATCCGCCCAGTGCCTGCAGGGAAACCACCGGCGGGTTTTCCAGCGTTTCCAGCAGGGTCTCCAGCACTTCGGCGGGTTTTCCGTGAAGAAAAACATCGGTGACGGTGCGGGTGTAGTGGGACGGCTGGGGATTGATTTCAATGATCCGGGCGCCGTTTTCCCTGGCGGCATAGGGGATGAAACAGGCCGGTTCAATGGCCCCGTCCGTTCCGATGATGAGAAGAAGATCGCTCTGTTCCAGTTCGATGAGCGCGTCCGATTCGGTAATATCCGGAATGGATTCTCCGAAAAAGACGAAATCCGGTTTTAAAATGCCGCCGCAGCAGGTGCAGGTCGGCGGAAGACGGCAGAGATCGGTTTCCCAGATCGGATACCGCTCTCCGCAGGCCATGCAGACCAGATACCGGGAGGTGCCGTGAAATTCGTAAATGCAGGTGTTGCCGGCTTCCTGGTGCAGGTTGTCGATGTTCTGGGTAATAATGGTATGCAGAAAACCGCTCATTTCCATTTCCGCCAGAATGTAATGGGCTTCATTGGGACTGGCGTGGTCGAAGGCGTCATAGAACATCGCCCGGATCATTTCCCAGGACTGGCCGGGGGTATCGAGGAAAAAATCAATATCGATACAGATGGGATCATAGTGGGTCCAGAGGCCGTCCTCATCCCGGAAGGACGGAATGCCGCTGTCGGTGGAAAGATCGGCTCCGGTAAAAGCGGTAATATGGTTTGCTGCCTGGATGATATCCGCAGCTTGTCGGTAGAGATATTCCATTTCTGAATCCTTGAAAACTGAAATCTGTTCTGCGGCATACAGAACATGACTGAATGATAAAGGGATTTTCAGGTGTCGTCAACACCTAAAGCATAAAGAGAAATGGATGAAAAACATTCGTCGCCCCGGACCTGCCGGACAGGGATCAGCCGGCCAGCAGATGAAAAATGCCGGTGATGACAAAACGGATGGAGAGCATTACGATGATCAGGAGTAACACCCATACCGGTGTTTTTTTCAGGAAGGCTTTCCAGTCCTTCCGGGTCACGGGGGATTCCGGTTTCATACAGAAAACATAATGCAGCATGGTTCCTGCTGCAATCGGCGGGGAAAGAGAAAACCGGCAGGTATCTGCGCTTCCCCTCTTGTTTCCAGTGGCGGAATATGCTATCGGGAATTTTCCCCTTTTCGTATACAGCGGAGGTGGATCATGAAACCGAACAACATACTGGTAACCCATCCGATTCCCGACATCGGCATCCGGCTTCTCCGGGGGCAGGGATATGACGTCACCGTACTGCAGGACCGTCACGCCCATCCGCCGGAGGTGCTGAAAGAACAGGTCCGGGACTGTGACGCCCTTCTGACGCTGCTGATCGACCGGGTGGACGCGCCCCTGCTTGCCGCCGCGCCGGATCTGAAAATCGTGGCCAATCACGCCGTCGGGTATGACAATGTCGATATTGAAGCGGCAAAGAAACATGGCGTCCGGGTCACCAACACCCCCGGTGTGCTGACCCACGCCACGGCGGAAATCGCCTTTGCCCTCCTGATCAGCCTGACGCGGCGGATTATCGAAGCCGACCGGTACACCCGCGCGGGAAAATTTACCGTCTGGGATCCGCTCCTGCTGCGGGGGGATGAACTCCGGGGAAAGACAATGGGCATCATCGGCATGGGCCGCATCGGCCGGGAAGTGGCACGGAAATGTCGGGCATTCGACATGAAAATCTGCTATCATAACCGCAAACCGGTGAAACCGGAGATCGCGGACCCCCTCGGAGCG
>JBEPXL010000732.1:0-2280 GCA_041641935.1 Desulfobacteraceae bacterium
CGCCGAAGCCTGCCCCCGCGCCCGCACAGGAGAATGTCCTGTATGCCATCCAGGTCGCCTCTTTCGCCCTCCAGAGCGATTCCGACCGGATGGTCGATGAACTGCGCAGGAAAGGGTATGGCAGTGTCTACCAGACCAGCGAAGAGGTCGGCGGCATCGGCATCCGGTACCGGGTCAAGGTGGGCGATTTCCGGGAGCGGAATCAGGCGGCCACCCATCTGAAACGGCTCCGGGAGGAAGAGGGCCTGATGGATGCCTACATTTTTCAACGCAAGTAGAGAAGAGGAACGATATCAGTATGAAAATTACACGGGAAGAGGTGCTCCACGTGGCCGACCTGGCCCGGCTCGACATGGATGAAAATGCGGTGGAAACCTTGGCGGCACAGATCGGAACCATTCTCGACTATGTCGACAAGCTCAATGAGGTGGATACCGAAGGAATCAACCCGACATCACACGCCATTTCACTCACCAACGCTTTCCGGGAGGACGGAGAACCGGCACAGATGGACCGGGACGACGCTCTTGCCAACGCGCCGGAAAAAGAGGACGGAAACTTTATTGTTCCCAGAGTCGTCGGATAATACAGAGGAAGCTGACATGGAATTACATGAACTGACCATCCACGAAGCCCACGAGCGGCTGAAACAGAAGGATATATCGGCCAGGGAACTGACACGGGCTGTCCTGGACCGGATTCAGGCGCTGGAAGATCAGGTCGCCGCCTATCTCACCGTGACCGGAGAAGAGGCAATGGCCGCAGCCGAAGCGGCGGATCAGGCCATCGCGGAAGGCAAGATCGGTCCCCTGACCGGCATTCCGCTGGCGATCAAGGATCTTCTGTGCACCCGGGGCATCCGGACCACCTGTGCATCGAAAATCCTGGAAAATTTTGTTCCGCCCTATGACGCCACCGTGATCGAAAAACTCAAATCCGCCGGAACCGTGATCGTGGGCAAGGCCAATATGGACGAGTTTGCGATGGGCTCTTCCAATGAGCATTCCGCCTTCAAGCCTGCGCGGAACCCCTGGAACCTTTCCCGGATTCCCGGCGGCTCCAGCGGCGGTTCTGCGGCGGCAACGGCGGCGGACATGTGCCTCGGCGCCCTCGGTTCCGACACCGGCGGCTCCATCCGCCAGCCCGCCTCCCACTGCGGTGTGGTGGGTCTCAAACCGACCTATGGCCGGGTTTCCCGGTATGGCCTGGTCGCCTTTGCCTCTTCCCTGGACCAGATCGGCCCCCTGACCAAGGATGTGACGGACAGCGCCGTCCTGATGAATGCCATCGCCGGATATGATCCGAAGGATTCCACGTCCGTCCCCGAAGACGTCCCCGATTACACGGCGGCACTCCGGGACGGAGAAGGGCTCCGGGGGCTCCGGGTCGGCATTCCGGTGGAATACCAGTCTGCGCAGGGGCTGGACCCGGAGGTCGCCGACGCAGTCGAACAGGCCATCCGGACCATCGAAGGGCTGGGAGCGGAACGGGTGGACGTATCGCTGCCCCGCACCGACCACGCCGTTTCGGCCTATTATGTGATCGCCCCTTCCGAGGCCAGTTCCAACCTGGCCCGCTACGATGGGGTCAAGTACGGTTTCCGGGACAGAGAAGCCGCTACCCTGATGGAGATGTACCGCCGCACCCGGTCGAAAGGATTCGGACCCGAGGTGCAGCGGCGCATCATTCTGGGAACCTACTCCCTGTCTGCCGGCTATTACGATGCCTACTACGGCAAAGCCTCGCAGGTGCGGACCCTGATCATGAACGATTTCCGGGAGGCGTTTGAGCAGTGTGACGTCATCCTTGCACCGGTCGCCCCGACACCGGCCTTTCCCATCGGGGAGAAGATCGATGATCCCCTAAAAATGTATCTCTCGGATGTTTTCACCCTGTCGGCCAACCTGGCCGGTATCCCCGGCATGTCGGTTCCCTGCGGTTTTTCCGCGGAAGGACTTCCCGTCGGCCTGCAGATCATGGGCAACTATTTCGATGAGAAAACCCTGCTCCGGGTGGCCTACCAGTTTGAACAGGCAACGGAGTTTCACAGGAAGAAACCGGGACTGTAGTTCCCAAGAAAGGCGGGTGTCATGATCAAGCATGTGGTATTCATGAAATTCAGATCCGGGATAGACGGTGAAAAACTGGCTGAACTGGAAAAGCGGCTGGCCACGCTTCCGGCTGCCATTCCGGAGATCAGGGGCTATGAATTCGGCCGGGACATTCTGAAGACGGAACGGTCCTACGATTTCGCTCTCGTATCGGCTTTCGAGGATGTGG
>JBEPXL010000733.1:0-2276 GCA_041641935.1 Desulfobacteraceae bacterium
CACCACATCCAGCTTCTGCTGTTTCAGGGACAGATCCTTTTCAAGCACCACCTCATAGGCGGAGTTAAAAAACAAGTCCGTAAGTGTCAATCCGAACAGGCGGTGCCATGCGATCACAGGAATCGGTCTCCATCCATTGCAGAGTTGTTGGTACTATACTGTTTTGTCTGTAATATAACCGCTTGCCGGGAAACTTGCAATTATCATTGGCACAAACAGCCTGTGTATCTTTATGCTCCCGGCAGATCCCCGCTTCCCTTCGTCGGCAGATCGGTCCGTCCCGTCAGATAAAGGTCCACCCCCCGGGCCGCCTCCCGTCCTTCAGAGATAGCCCAGACAATCAGGGACGCCCCCATTTTGGCATCCCCGGCCGCAAAGACGCCGGGACGGCTGGTCATATAGTTTTCATCGGTCCTGACCGCCCCGTTCCGGTTCAGTTCCAGCCCGTACTGGGCTACAATCGTATCCGTCTCCGGCCCCTCGAATCCGATGGCGATCAGCACCAGATCCGCCGGCCATGTCCGTTCCGTTCCCGGCAGCATCTTCATCACCGGCCTGCCCCGCTCCTGCCGGACAAATTCCAGATCAATGGTTCTGATCCCCCGGACCTGTCCGTTTTCCCCGACAAATTCCGTCGCCAGAAGGCTCCAGTGGCGGTCACATCCTTCTTCGTGGGCCGATGTGGTCCGCATCCGGTTCGGCCAGAACGGCCACGGCTCCCCCGGCGGGCGTTCCGCGGGCGGTTCCGGATACTTGACGAAATTGGTAATGGACCGGGCCTTCTCCCGGGCGCAGTTGCCGATACAGTCGCTGCTGGTATCGCCGCCGCCGATCACCACCACATCCTTTCCGGCGGCATGGATCTGCCGTATACTTGCGGCATCCAGATCGTCCCCGGCGACCCGGCGGTTCTGCTGGGTCAGGTATTCCATTGCAAAGTGAACCCCGTCCAGTTCCCGTCCCGGAACCGGCATATCCCGGCCCCGGGTGGCGCCGGTGCAGAGGACAACGGCATCGAAATCCGACAGGGCATCGGCCTGCAGTTCCATGCCCACATGGACACCGGTTCTGAACCGGATTCCTTCCTCGGCCAGAATATTCAGGCGCCGGTCGATGATCTGCTTCTCCATCTTGTAGTCCGGTATTCCGTAGCGGATCAGACCGCCCAGCCGGTCATCCCGTTCATATACCGTCACCGTATGGCCTGCCCGGTTCAACTGCTGGGCGCAGGCCAGCCCGGCCGGGCCGGAGCCGATCACCGCCACCGTCTTTCCGGTCCGCTGTTCCGGCGGTTCCGGGGTGACCCAGCCTGCGGCAAAGGCGTGTTCGATAATTTCCTTTTCGATGTATTCGATGGTCACAGCCGGTTCATTGATGGAGAGCACACAGGCCTCTTCGCACGGGGCGGGGCAGAGGCGACCCGTAAATTCCGGAAAGTTGTTGGTGAGATGCAGTTCCCGGATGGCGTCCTGCCAGTCTTCCCGGTAGACCATGTCGTTCCAGTCGGGAATCAGGTTCCCCAGCGGGCATCCCGCATGACAGGTGGGGACGCCGCAGTCCATGCACCGCGCCGCCTGGGCGATCAGTTTTTCCTCCGGAAAGGAAAGGTAGATTTCCTGATAATCCTGAATGCGCTCCGCTACCGGTCGTTTCTGCGGAAGTTCACGGGTAAATTCTTTGAATCCGGTCGGTTTTCCCATATATCTTGCACCTCTTCTTTCTTCCTTCTGCTGCTTACGCGGAAATCCGCCCCTGGGCCGGGGCCGCTTCGTTGTCTTCCCGGGCCGCTTCTTCGGCGATCCGCCGGAGCGCTTTTTTGTATTCCACCGGCATCACCTTCACGAACTTCGGCAGGACCGACGCCCACTGGTCCAGCAGCCGCCGGGCGACCGGGCTCCGGGTATACGCATAATGCTGTTCGATCAGCCGCCGGAGTTCCGCTGTATCGTCCGGATCTTCCACCGGTTCCAGATCGACCATTTCCGGATTGCACCGGTAATCACGGAAATTCCCGTCTTCGTCCAGTACATAGGCGACACCGCCGCTCATACCGGCGGCAAAATTCCGGCCCGTGCGGCCGAGGATGACGGCACGTCCACCGGTCATATATTCGCAGCCGTGGTCGCCGATTCCTTCCACCACTGCCCGGACGCCGCTGTTCCGGACACAGAACCGTTCCCCGGCCAGACCGTTGATGTAGGCCTCGCCTGCCGTCGCCCCGTAGAAGGCGACGTTGCCGATGATGATATTTTCCTCCGGCACAAAATCCGTGCCGT
>JBEPXL010000734.1:0-2273 GCA_041641935.1 Desulfobacteraceae bacterium
CCTTTTCCGTTATCTCGGGGTCAACACACTGCAGGCAGGAGAAGTTCATTCGATCAGCACCGATGATCTGCAGCGGCTCCGGGCGACACTGGCCCTGCAGGCGGTCTCGATTGTGACTTTTGTGATCGCCATCTGTATCGACTGCATGCGGATCGTACCCCGGGTGCAGTCCTCTGAATCCGGACGAAACTGGATCTATCTCCTTACATGGGTGTTCGGCGGTGATCCCGATCCCCGGTATTTTTCCATCAGCGAAGGCATTCTGAAGCTCATTTCCAGCGGTGACGTGATCATCGGCGTTACGCTGCTGATCTTCAGTATTCTGTTTCCGGCGCTCAAGAATCTGGTCATCTCCTATACCGCGTTCCGGAAACTGACCCGCAGCGGATTCAGGGGGGAGGGGAAAGCGTTCCGGATTCTGTCCCACCTCGGTAAATGGTCCATGCTGGATGTGATGGTGATCGCGATGATGGTCGTCTCCTTCAAGGCGTTTCCCATGGGTACACGGATCGATATTCTTGCCGGAACGTACCTCTTCTTCATCAGTGTCATCGCGAGCAACCTGTCGGTTCTGCTGCTCCGGAAATCGAAATCGGAGTAACAGTCGTCCGCTCCTGCCGTGATTGCGACTCCAGCAGGCGTTTATGGCTGATTCTCTTTGGCCGCCATATCCATCGCCCACAGCCTTTTCTGGATCTGCCAGGTATTGAAAACCAGTCCGCCCAGGCAGAGGACAACCGTCAGCGGGAGCAGAATATGGAAGCTGCCGGTTCCGAAGAAGATGATAAAGGTATTGATCAGAATGAAAATCACCCGCATTTCCGTCGGACCGATGCCGCAGTGGTAAATTTCAAATTCATTGGTGGCCGCAAAGGAGAGAAAGCAGTTGACCATGAATGCGGCCATGATGACCATCAGGGCGATGTACCAGAGTCGGAGTTCCGGCGGGGAAATCATGTACCCGACAAAGACAAGGGAGCAGAGAAAGAGGAAGTCGAGAAAGTGGTCCATGTAGAATCCCCACTTGACAAGACCGGTATTCCGCCGGCGGCCCAGTTCTCCGTCAAACAGATCCGTGAGATACTGCAGGACGATCATCAGGGAGACGAGCCACAGGAAGGAGAGGTGATATCCGGCGAGAAAACCGAAAAGGATATTGCAGGCGGTCCAGACCAGCGTCATCAGGGTGAGATGGTAGGTTTCAACGGACGGGGGAATTTTCGGAACGGCCCAGGATTTGAGTCTGTTTTCCCAGTTGCTCAAAAGGGACTGTCCTACCTTCCTGTCACCGGCGAATTCCATATGCCCTCCTGTGTTTGACGGGTTTGCCTCAGTTCCCGGACGGGGAGTCCGCTACTTCAGTTTTACATTTTTCTTCTTCAGCAGGTCACTGAGCCCGGCAAAGGGGTTGTCCATGCCGATGGGACTGTCTTCCCCGGTCGTTGTGTCATCATCGTACCAGTCCGCGACCTGATCCCGGGCATGTTCATTGTCATGGCAGTAGATGCAGAGCAGTTCCCAGTTGCTGCCGTCGGGCGGGTTGTTGTCATGGTTGTGATCCTTGTGGTGTACAGTGAGTTCCCGGAGTTTTTTGCCGGAAAACTCCCGTCCGCACCGGGCACAGACCCAGGGAAACATCTTGAGCGCCCGTTCCCGGTAGCCTTTTTCCCGCTGTTCCCGTTCCCGCCGGGCTTCGGCAATTACCTGATCCAGTTTTTCCTTTTTTTTCTGCGCCATATGCTGATCTCCTTTGTATGCCTGTCTCCTGCCGGGTGAGCAGGTTTGTCTTTCCCCATTGATCGCCGAAGCGAACAGTTTCCACTACCAGAAATTCCAGGACATAGCCATTCTGTATCGATACATTCTGCCGGCTATACTTCTTGGTCAGATTTCCCCTGATTATGATCTATTCCTTCCGCTTTCCGCCCAGATAACTCCCCCGAAGGGTCGTCGAAACCACCGGCAGTTCATTCAGATCCGGCGGTTCAAAGTGGAAAACCAGCGAAAGGAATGCCGAAACAATCCGGTAGGTGGCTCCCCAGAGAAATTCCCTTTCACCATTGTCATTATACACAATACAGGGAAAATCTTCAATCTCGCGTCCCACACGCTCCTGCACATTGGGGGAAAAGCGGATACGGTACCTGGCATAATTCTCCGCATGGAGCAGGTACGACAGGGGAATATGCACCAGCCGCTCCACTTCCCAGTTGGGAAGGAACCGTTTCTGGCGAACAACCCAGCCGGTCATCGGATAGATGACCCGGCGGAAT
>JBEPXL010000735.1:0-2267 GCA_041641935.1 Desulfobacteraceae bacterium
CCTGATGGCGGTCATCGGGGTACTGGTTCTCTTTTTTCTGATCGCCTTCATCGTACCGAGCATCGCCTCGATTTTCGACGACATGGGCCAGGCCCTTCCGCCCCCGACCCGGATACTGATCAGTCTCAGTGACATGTTCAAGGTGTACTGGTGGGCCATTCTTCTGTTTGTTGTTGTACTTTTCCTTGTGCTCCGTCACGCCAAAAAGACAACAAAAGGCCGGTACATCTGGGACAGGATGATCCTGAAAATGCCGCTGGCAGGGGTCCTGATCCGGAAACTGGCGGTAGCCCGGTTTACCAGAACCCTGGGTTCTCTGCTGGAAAACGGCGTCACCATGCTGGCAGCCCTGGAGATTGTAAAGAACATCGTGGGCAATGTCCATCTCGCCGAAGCGATCGAGAAAGCGGCGGAAGATGTGGGAAAAGGACAGGGGCTCGGATTTTCTCTGGCAAACTCCGACGTCTTTCCGAGTCTGTCCATACAGATGATTCAGGTCGGTGAACAGAGCGGTGAGCTTGAAAACATGCTCAACAAGGTGGCGGATGTCTATGAAGGGGAAGTCGAATCGACGGTGCTGAGCATGACCTCGCTTCTGGAGCCGCTGATGATTCTGGTGATGGCGGTGGTGGTCGGCTTTATAGTTCTGTCCATCTGCCTGCCCATTTTTGAAATGAACGAACTGATCCGATAAGAAAACAGCGCCGGCTGTCTGCACCGGCGCCGTCCGGCAGAAAAGAGAATCATGCAAGGCAGCGGTATCAGCAAACGTGCCGATTTACAGACACACAAGGAGGAATCAAGATATACCATGACAATCCGGAATTCACACAGACTGGTTACCGGTAACGGCGGTTTTACCCTGATTGAACTGATGGTGGTCATCGTCATCCTCGGCATTCTGGCCGGGCTGATCGTTCCGCGGATCATGGAGCGTCCCGACCAGGCCAAACAGATGAAGGCAAGGGTGCAGATCGAAGCACTGGAAACGGCGCTGAAACTCTATAAACTGGACAACGGTTCCTATCCGACGACCGAACAGGGACTGCAGGCCCTGGTGGAACCGCCCCAGACCGGTGGCATTCCGGCCAACTGGAAAAAAGGGGGCTACCTGGAAAAGGGAAAGGTTCCCCTGGATCCCTGGGACAATGAATTTGTCTACCTCAGCCCCGGTGTCCACGGCGAATATGATATTATCTCCTACGGCGCAGACGGGGTCCCGGAAGGGGAAGACGCCAGCAAGGATATTGTCAGTTGGGAACTCGACTAACGACAAACCAGAGATCCCGGGCCCGCAGTGACGGGTATACCCTGATTGAAATGATTGTCGTCATCGCCATGCTCAGTATCATGCTGGTCTTTGCGGTTCCCCGCTTTGAAGGCGCCATGACCGCCAACGACACCAAAAAGGCGTCCCGGTGGCTGATTCTGCAGGTGAGAAACCTGAAGCAGGAAGCGATCAAGAACCGGCAGGACTACATCCTCCACCTCGGCCTCGATACGCGGACCCTCTGGGTGACCGGGGCCGCCATGAGCGAGGAGCAGCGGGAGGCCGCGGAATCGAAAGGATACAATCTGCCGGAGAGCCTGCGGATCATCGATGTCCTCTATCCGGACGGAGATATCGTTTCTTTCGGAGAGGCCAGGATTCACTTTTCCAGAAACGGATATTCCGACAAGGCCATTATCCACCTGGAAGATGACGAGGCCAACCGCTCTTCGCTGCTTGTAGAGCCGTTTCTGCCCGATGTGAAACTGGTCAATGAGTATGTTGAATTTTAACCGGATACCAGCCGGCACCTCCGATCACGGGTTTACCCTGCTGGAGGTGATGGTCGCCATATCCATCATCGCCATCGTCCTGGTCGCAGTGTATAAACTGCACCTGCAGACCATTTCCATGAGCAGCGCGGCCCGGTTCTATGCCACCGCCCCGCTGCTGGCCCAGGGGCGGCTTTCGGCGCTGGAAGCCGACGCCCTGTCCGATTCCGGTGACTTCGGCGAACACTTTCCGGGCTACACCTGGGAACTGGCCATCGAGGATATTGAATCGGAAGTCCTGGGCGAAGCCGCCGAGGATCTGAAACGGATCGAGGTGACGGTTTCACTGAACAATGATTATGTATATAAAGTTAAAACCTACCGGCTTATCCTTGAAAAAGGATGACCGCCGGTTTCCGTTTTGCAGCCGTCTTCCGGCGAAAAATCGATGCAGCGGATTCACTCTCTTTGAGATTCTGATCGCCCTGTTTATTTTCAGTGTGGTG
>JBEPXL010000736.1:0-2261 GCA_041641935.1 Desulfobacteraceae bacterium
CTCTGCGGATGTGGTGTACCGGATACCGATACCGACAGCGACGGAACACTGGATTGCTTTGACGGCTGTCCCGGTGATTCCGCGAAAATCGAACCCGGTGTCTGCGGCTGCGGTGTACCCGATACGGACAGCGACGAAGACGGAACCCTCGATTGCAACGATGGCTGTCCCAATGATCCCGACAAAACCGCTCCCGGCCTCTGCGGATGCGGCCTTTCAGACACCGCAGACCGCGACGGTGACGGAACGCCCGACTGCGCGGACTGCTGTCCCGATGATCCGGCGAAAGTGAATCCCGGTATCTGCGGGTGTGGATTTGACGATGTCGATCTGGACGGAGATGGAAACTTTGACTGCCATGAAAACATCGGTGTGGATATACAGCCAGGAGTCCCGGTTGCCCTTGCCCCCGAGGACGGCGCTGTCGTGCCCGGAGAAATGCCCATCACCTTTGAAGGGGTTGTCCTGCCCGGAGAGGGATTCAGCGGTTCCCTTGAAATTCACTGGCGGATCAAGCGGTACGACCGTGTAAATGATTACCGGGAATACGTCACACGCTCCTGCGGCGGTATCGTCGTACTGACCCTGCCGGAGTTCAAGGCCGGCCTTAAATACCTCTGGCAGGTCGGGTACACACGTTCCTCCAATGATGAAACCGATAATATCCGGTGGTCGGAGGAATTCTCCTTCGTTGTCGGCGAGGTGGTCGCGGATACCAGTGTGAACATCCCGGCGGGAACGGATATAGAGGATTACCGCATGAAATCCTTTTTCCTCTGGCCGGAACATCCGGAGGCGGAAGAGAGTTTCGCTGAAGCTATCGAAACCTACAACACGTCTCTCTTCCGGATCGGAACGTATGACCCGGAAACGGGCAGCTACATTGAATTTACGACACCGGACAATCCGGAAGCTCCGCCCCTGCTGATCGAACCGGGCATTTCCTTCTGGTTTCTTGCGCGGCAGGGGCTCAATCCGGTATTGAATGGCGTGCCGGTCTGCCTGACGACGGATATTCACCTGCGCCTCGGCTATGACGCGGAACGAAACCGGGGATGGAACATGATCGCAGCCCCCAACAATGCCGATTACTTCTGGGGTGATCTCCAGGTGATCGCCTACAATGAGGAACTGGAGCAGATATTCGGTCCCATTTCTGTCGCGGAACTGGCCGACGACAATCCGTTCCTGGATCTGCAGATGTGGAAGTGGACCCCCGAAGCGGAGCGCCCCTACACCCCGTTTTCACCGGCGGATGACGGTGCTGTTCTGCTGCGCAATGAGGGGGTATGGGTACAGGCGAGAGCGGAAAACGTGGTACTCGTTTTTCCGGAAGCTGCCCAGATGAACCTGACCGATGATGAAGCCCTGATGGTCCGGGCGCTCCGGGAGATAACGCGGCTTGCGGAAACGCATCTGATGCCGTCTTCGGCCACCGCCGAATCCGGTGACATGCCGCCCATGCCGATGACCTCCCTCAGTGCAGTCGGCGAGGGAGACCGTTCGTCACGGGTGGATGACGGCGGCGGCGGCGGAAGCTGTTTTATTCAGACAACACTGCCGTAAAAGAAAACGGGCGGTCTTCACGGGCCGCCCGTTCTGCTTACCGCTTTACCAGCCGGGCCACGGCCTCGATGTGAAAGGTGTGGGGAAACATATCCACCGGCTGGACCTCCCGAACGGCATACCGTTCTTTCAGTACCGACAGGTCTCTGGCCAGGGTCGCCGGATTGCAGGAAACATACACAATCCGGTCCGGGGCCATTTCCAGTACCTGTTTCACCACATCCTTGTGCATCCCCGCCCGCGGGGGATCGATGATCATCACATCGGGCGCTTCGTCGATACCGGCGAGGCAGTCCTTGATATCGCCGGCCACAAACCGGCAGTTGGAAACCTGATTGATATCGCAGTTTTTACGGGCATCGGCCACGGCGCTTTCGACAATTTCGATGCCGGTCACCGACCGGGCCGCGTCCGACAGGGTAATGCCGATGGTACCGGTTCCGCAGTAGAGGTCCAGAACCGTTTCCGAACCGTTCAGTCCCGCGTATTGTTTGACGGTGTCATACAGCAGCCCGGCCCCCCGGGTATTGGTCTGAAAAAAGGAACTGGCGGAAATCTCGAATGTATACTCTCCGATCCGGTCCCGGAGGGTGGTCGCCCCGGCCAGGGGGATTTCATATTCCCCCACAGCGATTCCCGCTTTCCGGCCGGTGATGTTGTTGACCACGGATACCACCTCCGGATATTTCGTCATC
>JBEPXL010000737.1:0-2259 GCA_041641935.1 Desulfobacteraceae bacterium
CGATCTGATCATTGAAAAGTACAACCCGAAAAAAAGCCATGCCGCACTGGCCTTTGAGGCCGCCGCCATGCAGGAACTGATTCTGCCGAAACTCGTACCGATCGGCCACATGAATCCCGGCCGGTGGCGGCATATCACCGATACCTATCAGAAACTGGACATGCTGCCGTCCGATGTCCCCCTGAAGGATTTTCTCTACGATCCGGACCCGCCGCCGGACTATACCTGGTTCAAATGGTTCATGGGCGTACTGGTCATGCTCGCCATACTGGGGATCTTCTGGACCGCCTTTCTGCTCACCTTCAACCACCGCCTCCGCCGGGCCGTGCGGGAGCGCACCCGGGCGCTTTCCAGTGTCAACCGTGAACTGGAAACGGAAATCAGCGAGCGGAAACAGACCGAACAGCGTCTCCGGGAAAGTGAAGAACGGTACCGCCGGTTTTTTGAAACCAATCCGGTGGGCGTTGTCATTTCAGACAAAAACGGCAGCATTCGTGATAGTAATCCCGCCTTTCTGGAAATTGTCGGATACGGCCTGGAAGATCTGCGGGGGAAACCGTACGCAGAGATCACGCCGGAGAAATGGCATCCCATTGAAACAGAACGCGCGGCTGAACTGCTGGAACAGGGGTATGCCGAGCTGGAGAAGGAGTATATCCGAAAAGACGGAGAAATCATTCCGGTCAGGCTCACCGCCTGGACGCTGAAAGATAGCGCGGGCAGCCATTCCAGCATCTGCGCCTTTGTTCACGATCTTTCGGCCCAGCGGAAAAACGAGACCGAGAAAGAAGCCCTGGAAACCCAGCTTCGCCATGCCCAGAAGATGGAGGCCATCGGAACCCTTGCCGGCGGGGTGGCCCATGATTTCAACAATCTCCTGATGGGAATCCAGGGGAATGTTTCCCTTGTCCGCTACACCTCCCCTTCGGAGCAGGAATACCTGGAACATCTGGATGCCATCGAGGAGCATGTGGAACGCGCCGCCGACCTGACCCGGCAGCTTCTCGGATTCGCCCGGGGGGGAAAGCATGAGGTCACCGCCATCAATCTGAATGACCTCATCGAGCGCCAGATCCGGCTGTTCAGCCGCACCCGGAAGGAGATCACCATTCACAGTGATTACGCGCCGGACCTGCGCCCGGTCGAAGCGGATGCCGGACAGATCGACCAGATTATCCTGAATCTCTTTGTCAACGCGTGGCAGGCCATGCCGGAGGGCGGCGAGATTCATGTGGAGACTGAAAACACCGTTCTGGATGAAGCGGATGTGGAACCGTTCGAAGGGCTTCCCGGTTTTTATGTCTGTTTCAGGGTCCGGGATACCGGTACGGGAATGGATGAACAGACGCGGCAGCGGATTTTCGAGCCCTTCTTCACCACAAAAGAGATGGGCCGGGGAACGGGCCTGGGACTGGCGACCGTGTACGGCATCGTCCGGCATCACGGCGGCTGTATCGAAGTGGACAGCACCCCCGGCGAAGGCGCAACCTTTCTGGTCTATCTGCCCGCCTCGGACCGCCCGGTCTCCCCGTCCGGAGCGGTGTCCGGGGAAATTCCCACGGGCAGCGGAACCATTCTGCTGGTTGACGATGAATCCCTTGTTCTGAATGTGGGTACGGCCATGATCGAACGGCTGGGATATACCGTACTGCAGGCGGAAAACGGAATCCGGGCCATTGACATGTACCGGGAAAACCGGAAAGGAATCGATCTGGTCATCCTGGACCTGATCATGCCGGGCATCAACGGCGGCGAAGTGTTCCGGCGGCTCCGGGAGATCAACCCGGCGGTCCGGGTGCTGATCTCCAGCGGCTACAGCATGAACGGCGAAGCGGAACGGCTGCTGCAGAACGGATGCGACGGGTTTATCCAGAAGCCGTTCAGCATGGGGGCCATCTCCCGGAAAATCCGGGAGATACTGGACCCATAAGCGCCCCGCCCCCTGCCGTCCAGGTCTACTTTGCCGGCAGAAACTGGCGAATCCAGGAACCGAAGCCCTGGGGATTCCGGGTCTGGATCAGCACCCGGCCCGGCCCCCGGAACCGGCAGACCAGCCCCTCACCGGAGGTGAAGGAGGATATCCAGCCCGCCGACGCCTTTTCAATATCATAGTGCATCGTCTCCGGCCAGGCCACCAGGTGGGCGTTGTCGATGATGATCTCTTCCCCGGCGGCCAGATCGAGGGGATGAATCGAGCCGTAGGAGCTGACAAAGAGGGTTCCCTTGCCGCTGGCCCGGATGACGAAAAAGCCTTCCCCC
>JBEPXL010000738.1:0-2258 GCA_041641935.1 Desulfobacteraceae bacterium
GAATGGGGAATCTCGACCGGATTTCCCTGGAATACGATCAGCTTGTGGATGAAGCGCTCTGGCATCGCCGGCTGCATCACCTGTCGGACGCGGACCACCTCAACCCGCTCCTCTCCGGCTTCGCCTGCGCCATCCTGCTGGAACGGGGGCTGATCTCAAACGATGATCTCACCCGCGAAGTCGCCCGACGGCTTTCCCCCGGCATCGACGCGGATCTGGGAGCGGGCTGGTTCGAGGGCCTGTCCCTGCGGAACCGGTATGCCCTGCTGGCAAGGCTGTCCCTCTGGCAGGGACTGGCGGACTATGTGTCATCGCTGGATGACGACCAGTTCCGGCGGGCACTGGTCTTTCTCCGCAGGGCCTTCGGCAGTTTCAATGCATCGGAGAAGCGCCACATTGCCGAAAACCTCGGTGAAGTCTGGGGGGTGGGGGCGGATCTGGCCAGTGAAGCCATCGGGGGAAATTTGTCCGATGATGAACAGCAGGTTCTGGATGATCTGGGGGATTTTGATTTCGACGATATTTAGGCGGGGAATGGATTCCCGTCGCAATGCTGCCGGACCTGGTGAAACGGGGTTCTCTTCATCCGTTCAACCGGTTTCCATGGATTCATTCGCAGAACTGTTCCGGACCTGCACAACCACATAAATGATCAGACGGATACCACAATGATACCTGCAAAGATTCTCTGGAAACCCATCCTCCAGAAAATGGTCACCGACCGGTGGAAACGGTTCCGCATGACCACAGCGTCCCCTTCCCTGCCGTTCAACCTGAAACGTGCCGGTCTTTATCTGCATGTGCCGTTCTGCAAAAACCTCTGCCCGTTCTGCCCCTATCATCGGATTTCCTATGATCCGGAACTGTTCCGGATCTATGAAAATGCCATCCATCAGGAGATTGAATGGTATACCCCCTATCTCCGCAACTGTGATATCATCTCTCTTTACATCGGCGGAGGCACACCAACCGTCCATCCCGAGGGATTGATCCGCATTATCGACCACCTGCACCGGAATTTTTCCCTGACCTGTGACATCTGTATTGAACTTCATCCGGAAAACATGGACCCGGAATCCCTTTCCATCCTCAGGCAGGCCCGGGTGAACCAGTTATCCATCGGTGTCGAATCTGCATCGGATTCTTTACTGGAACGAATCGGCAGAAACCATACCGGCGCAACGGCGCTTGGCTCCCTGCGTCGTGCGGCGGATGCAGGCTTTGATTCAGTCAATGCCGATTTAATGTTCGCTCTTCCCGGTCAGACCCTTGCCGACTGGGAAACGGATGTTCAGGCGGTCATCGATGCGGGGGCGGATCAGATCAGTACCTATCCGATGTTTTCCTTTCCTTATTCCGAACTGGGGAAAATGAAACAACTGCAGTCCGTTGAAAGGCCAGATCGCCGGACAATCCGCGCCATGCTCCGAATGACCGATGTGCTTGCCGAGGCGGCCGGGTTCAGGCAGTGTGCTGTCTGGAGCTGGATCAAACCGTCCCGGAAAAAATTCAGTTCCATCACCCGCCATCATTACATCGGCTTCGGCCCCAGTGCAGCTTCAATGACCGGCGATTTCTTTTATGTGAATACCTTCGATATTCCTTCCTATGCGCAATCCCTCCCCCGGGACAGACCGGTAGCTCTTTCCCTGCCCCTGGACAGGCGTCTGGAAATGGCATACTGGCTTTACTGGCGGATGTATGAACTGCGGATTTCCGATTCGGATTTTAAACAGCAGTTCGGAGAGGAAGCCTCTCTGGATGATATGTTTTCCCATATTTTCAAACCATTGGAGCAGTTGGGCATGGTAGAAAGAAATAATGGTGTCTATCGGGTCACCCGGTCCGGTGCTTACTGGATACACCGGCTGCAGAACGAATACAGCCTGAACTATATTAACCGGCTCTGGGGCACATGTCGAAGTGAATCATGGCCGGCGGAGGTGATGCTGTAATGATCAAAAAGGTATTCAGCTGGTTCAGTTACGGCTTTCAGACCTATTTTCTCCGACGGGAGTTGCCATATCTGTTCGGTATGGTAATTACCGATCAGTGCAATCTCAACTGCTTTTACTGCGAAAGCAAAAATTCAGGGAAATATCATCTCTCCTGTGCGGAAGCAAAAAAGATGCTGCGGAATGCCTATAAGCGCGGGCACCGGTCGCTCTATTTTACCGGAGGAGAGCCGATGATCTGGGAAGACAGTGGTCACCATCTCAATGACCTGGTGCAGTTTGCGCTGGATCTGGGATTCTTCG
>JBEPXL010000739.1:0-2253 GCA_041641935.1 Desulfobacteraceae bacterium
AAGTTTCCGCTGAGCCCCCGCTCCACCGCTTCCAGGGCCTTCCACGGGGCGGTGTATCCTTCTGCGGTTTTCTCCAGCCGCTCCCGGAAATCGGTGATGATCTTCCGCCGTTCTGCGGCGGATGGCAGTTTTTCCGTCCGCCGCCGGGTAACGCACATGCGGAAGTTGACCCGTCCCGCCACAAACTGCCGGGCGGCACTGGTCGCCTTTTCCAGCAGGTTTTCCGGGGTGGCCAGTTCATCGATCAGGCCGATGTTTTTCGCCTGTTCCACCGGTATATCCAGGCCCTCCGTGATCATCTCCAGGGCGCGGCGGAGGCCGACCAGCCGGGGCAGCCGCTGGGTTCCCCCCATGCCGGGAATGAGCCCGAAGCGGACATCCAGCAGTCCCATCCGGCTGTCCCGGACCGCAATCCGGTAATGACAGGCCAGGGCCACTTCCAGCCCGCTCCGGGAACAGTCGCCGTTGATGGCGGCAATGACCGGCTTCGGCCCCATCTCGATGGTCCGGACAAACCGCTGCCCCTCCAGGACATCGTCCATGCAGTCGGAGCGGTTCCGGATGTTCCGGAGATCATGAATGTCGGTTCCGCCGATAAAGTCATGGCCCGTTCCGCCCAGGACAATGGCACGGATACCGGTCTCGCCGTAGGCCCACTGAAAGGCGCCGGTCAGATCCTCGATCAGGCGTTTCGACACCCGGTTGAAAGGCGGCGGTTTCACAAAAAAGAGGGCGATGCCTTCCGCTGTCGAGATCTCGATTGTCTGATAATCCGTTTTCACGGTTCCTCCCTGTTCTGCACCGGTTTCCTGCGCTTCTCCTCTCCTGCGGCAGAAGGTTCTGTCCGCCCGGGACAGAAGATGCTGCCGATGCTAGGCTCTCCGGATCAGCGCATCCAGGGCCTGCTGAAGCCGGCGGGTCACCGGCCCCGGTCTGCCGTCTCCGATCACCGTCTCATCGATCCGGATTACCGGCATGACCTGGGTGGTGGTCCCCAGCAGCATGCACTCCGCCGCCGCCGGCAGACGGTCGGCCTGGATCGGGTACTGCCGCACCGGAATGCCCTGTTCGGCGCAAATCTCCAGCACCACCCGCCGGGTGATGCCGGGAAGAATGTAATGGCTCTCCGGATGGGTCCAGAGGGTTCCGTCAAACACGGCGCAGAAACTGGTATGAGCGCCTTCCAGAGCCGCTCCGTCCCGGACAAAGACGGCTTCTTTTGCACCGGCCTCCTTTGCCTGCTGGGCGGCCAGCACATTGGGCTGAAGAGAAATGGTCTTGATATCGCACCGGGCCCAGCGGATATCCGGAATCAGGATCACTTTGACGCCGTTTTCCCATTCGGCTTCCGGCGGCGGAAACGGCGCGGTGGCAATATATACCGTACCGGGCGTATCCGCGGGTGGAAAGAAATGTTTGCGGGGGGCGACACCGCGGGTGACCTGCAGGTAGACCGTGGCGTGTCCCTGTTCCAGGTTGTTCTCCCGGAGGAGCCGGGTCATGACCTCCCGGAGAGAGGCTGTATCCGGAACCGGCATTTTAAGTTCCGCCAGACTGCGGGCCAGTCGTTCCAGATGGGGTTCAGCCGCAAACAGTCTGCCGTCATAAGCGAGGATGACTTCATATACGCCGTCTCCAAACACAAAACCACGATCATCGGGGGAAATCCGTATCTCGTCCTTATGCCGGATTTCACCATTCAGGTACACCTGCATGGCACTGTCTCCTTTGGGGTTCGAATACACTACGCAGACCGGTAATTTTCAGAGAGCATTTATGGACGATCCGGGGCGGTGTGTCAATTGTGATGTTGCGGTCCGAGGTCGTATGGTCCGGTCTTACGGTCTCATGCCGGCGTCGGATATCGGGGGAAAAGGCGGGAATGAAAAAGACATCACACGGATACACCCGAAAGCGTTCCGCGGGATGTCTTCCGGAATCGGGTCTTTACACCCGAACAACGGCGCTGTTACGACTTGGGAGCGGTCTTGCGCCGTTCAATGTTGCTTCTGAGCTGGGCGATTTCGATGCCGAGACTGACACACTGCTTTCCATCCAGACACAACTGGGCATCCTGATCTTCCAGATAGGTTTTGAGTTGCTCATTGTCTTTTTTCAGGTCCACGACCCAGGCATCCTGGGCTTCGTCATAGTCCACATTCACATCGATGCCGCATTCACCAACATCCGGATAGATTTCCCGGATTTTTGCACAAAGCGCTTCTTTCTTGTAGATCATGATGTTCCCCCTTC
>JBEPXL010000740.1:0-2251 GCA_041641935.1 Desulfobacteraceae bacterium
GCTCTCCACCGGATCGGAACCCGGCTGCTGGCCGTCCGGCAGATCGAATCACAGACCGATGCTGCTGTACCGACCCTCATTTCCGAAGTCCGAACCGGCATCCGGGTGATCGACATTTCCGATCCGGCCCGTCCCCGGACACACCGGGACATCCGCATGGAAGGGGAGGAGATACTGACACTGGTGCGGAACGGAAGGCTGGTTCTGGCGCAGCACTTCCGTCCGGACTGGCCCGCATTTGAAACAGACGGCGTCAGCGCGGAACAGTTGGAAGAGAGCCTGGACCGCCTGGAAAATGCCACACTGGCGGAACTGCTGCCGGACTATGCGGTTCTGGACGCGGACGGTGTTCTCCGTGAGGAAGGACCGCTCCTGTCGCCCGGTTCCATTTATCGGCCGGAATGGACTGCCGGCGGGGCCATGACCATCGTCACCACTGTGGAACCGTCCACCGACGATGTTGCGCTTTCCAGCGTCGCCCTTGTCGGAAATGTGGACACCGTCCAGGAGACCGGCTCATCTCTCTACCTGACCCTCTCCCGCGCCTGTGACGGAAGTGTCCCCTGCGCGGAGGGAAATCCGGTGCAGACATTCCTCTATTCCGTGGATATTGAGGGAGATGATCCCGTCTTTACCGCTTCCGGAGAAGTATGGGGAACGGTGGAAGGCGACGCTGTTCTGGAAGAAGAGAACGGCATTCTCCAGGGCGTCAGTTCCGTCAGGGAGGGGAATGCTTCCGGTGGAGACGCGACGTATGCGGCCCGGCTGTTCCTTCTGGAAAAACGGAATGGGCGACTGGAAACGCTCGCCGCTACGGCTCCGGATTCATTTTCCGCCCGTCCATCGGTGCTGTTCACCGGCTCCCATGCCTATCTCTTTTCCGGCGATCGTCTGATGCCTGTGGACATTTCCGATCCTGCTTCCCCCCGCCGGGGAACGCCCCTGATGCTGGAGGGCATGCTGAAAGACCTGTCCATTCTGCGGGAAGATACCCTGATCGGCACTGGAGCGGTACGGTCCCCGACGGATGGCGAAATACAGTTGCAGATTTTCCGGATCAGTATTTCCGACCCCGGCAGGCCGCGTCTGGTCGATCAGGAACGGATGCGTGCGGGAGACGTCTTCGGTTCATTTGCGGACATCGGCTCCCCGGCAATCCGGCCCGGTACAGGCCAGTCCGGTACAGATTTGATCGCTGTTCCGCTTTCGGTGTTCGGGACGTTCCAGTCGCATCTCTTCTCCGGGGCATACCTCTGGCAGGTGTCGGAGACGGAAATCGCATTTGTGAAGGAGATCGAGGCGCCGGAGGCGGTGCTGTCACCGGATTCGTCCGGACTGACCGTCCGCTTCATCAAAGACCGCATCTGGCTGTTT
Organism: Desulfobacteraceae bacterium; assembly: GCA_041641935.1. GTDB lineage: Bacteria > Desulfobacterota > Desulfobacteria > Desulfobacterales > Desulfococcaceae > JBEPXL01. Next base: position 1,375 of record JBEPXL010000740.1, read on the forward strand.
CATCCCGGCGGCGTTTCCCATGCCGATCCCGATGATCCGGAATCAGCGGCAGAAACCCTCTGGTTTACCGGTACATAATCCGAATATCATCATCCATCCAACAGGAGGAGGTTACCATGAAAGACAGCATCAAAATTGCGCTGACGGTCTTATGGGTACTGATCTGCATCCATCTGACCGCCTGCGGCGGCGGCGGGAGCGGTGGAGATTCCGCGGTCTCTCCCGTACCCGATCAGAACGAGAACCAGCCGGAGGAGGTTCCTCCGGACGCCGAAGTGCAGCTCGCCCGGTTTGCATCGGAGGAGGAACTGACCGATTACCTCAAATCCGGCCTGCGTGCCAGGGAAACCGGAACCGACGATTTCGGCGGTACGCCTCCCCCTGCAGCCCCTGCACCGGAAAACGATGGTAATTTCAGTGGCGGAGGCGGGTCTCCCCCTTCGTTTTCCAATACCAATCTGCAGGAAGCCGGTGTGGACGAGGCTGATCTCATCAAAACCGATGGCCGGTATCTCTACATTGCCGCCACGGGAGATGCGGATGTTTTTGCGCCGATGCCGGAGGTCGCCGACATTTTGCCGCCGTCCGGCGATCCATCCGAAGCCGGACCATCCATCCGCATAATGGAAATCACTGCCGACCCGCCCGGAAGCCGTCACGTCGCGACCATTTCTCTGGAAGAATTCGAGAACAGCATCGAGGGCATCTATCTGTTGACGAACCGTGGCGGGAATCTGCCGGATCTGCTGGTCACCATCGGCGGAAACCTGCAGTACTACGGACCCGCGTGGGACTGCTACGGGTGCTGGCAGGAGGGATCTGCGGAGATCGGTCTGTTCGATGTCTCCTCCCCGGAAAATCCGCAGCGGATGACCCG
>JBEPXL010000741.1:0-2247 GCA_041641935.1 Desulfobacteraceae bacterium
CCGATCTAGGGTCTCATAGAGCGGTCTGTCGCCTTCCAGCCCGTCGGTCAGTTCCGAAAGCTCGTCATCGGCCAGCTTCGGGAGCCCCAGCAGCAGGGTTTTGAGCATGTGGCCGTCAATGACCGTGTCGGTCATCTGCCGGATGACGGAGATGGCGTACCGGTCCCCGACGACATAGACCATGTACTGAATCCCGAGCCGCTCCGGGAACTGCTGCTTCAGGGAGTCGGCCAGATCACGGGTCGGCGAAAGGAATGTGGTCAGGTATTCCAGCCCCAGAACCGCCACGGCAAGCCCGATCCGGCGCATTCCCAGTTCCTGCGCAAAGCGGAAGGCATCGGCAAAGTCAGCGAAGGGAATCATCACCGCCGTCTCGTCCGGCGTGATCGGATAGAGCCGCATCACGGCTTCGGTGCAGATTCCCGTGGGAGGCGCGTCCAGTGAAAAAGCGAAGTGATTGGGGGCGGTCGGATCGTCCATGCGGTATATATCGCCGTCCGGCCCCACAAATGTGGCAGTGATGTAATTGTCGGCCCCGGTTCCGTAGGCGGCGGAGAAGGTGGAAAAGATGCCCGAACAGGCGATGTTGGCACAGACCAGCGCCGAAGTCTCGGCCAGATTGGCCCGCATTCCGGCGGTACAGGCCGCTTTCTGCAGTTCAAAGGCCGCCACCCCCGGTCCGATGGTGGCCGACCAGTTGACCGGATCGATCAGGATCTGCTTCATGCGGCCCATGTCGATCACAACCCCTTCGGAAAAGACAAAGCCCATCACGCTCGATCCGTTGCCCCGTACGACATACGGAACATCGTTTCTGTTGCAGTGTTTGACGATCGCGCTCACCGTTTCCGTCGAATCCGGCATCACCACGGCCCTAGGAAGGCGGATATCCATTACCGGTGACGGATCTGTGGCATAGGCCGCGAGAATGGCCGGGTCGTTGCTGGACCATTCATCGCCGGTGATCGCTTTCAGTTCATCCACAAAGGAATCCGGCGGCGGGGGGACGGTTTCTTCGGCGGGGACTGCCGCCACCAGGTCTTTCAGCCCCTCCATCACCGGCATGATCTTCATTTCCGTGACAAAATAGCACTGCTTTTCACAGGCCCTGCACAGGGTACAGGTATCGGCAATATCCCGGAGACGTTCGGTGACCGGCAGCCGTCCTTCACAGAAGGCGCGGTAGAGGTCCATCCGGCCCTGGGGATAATAGCTGACGTAATGTTTTTCCGCACCGGCCTGGCAGAGGCCGGTGCCCAGATAGTCGATTTTGCACATGGCATAGTGGCGGCACTGTGATGCCACCTGCAGGGTCTCCGGGTCGTTCATACTATTCAGTTCTCCCTGGCTTCTGCCTGTATCTTCACATGATCGTCATGTAATATATCCTTGACGTAGAGCAGTTTTACCAGAACAATGATGGCGGCAACGAGGGGGGTTGCCAGTAAGATGCCCAGTATACCCTGAAGAAAGCCGAGAATCAACTGGGCCGAAATGATCAGGGCAGGCGGCATGGCAATCATCTGGCGCTGGACCAGCGGGGTAATCATATAACTTTCCACCGTCTGTATTCCCGCATACAGCAGCACGACATAACCCGCCATTGTCCAGCCCTCGGGAAGCGCCAGCAGCACGGCCGGAATGGCGGAAATGAAGGGGCCGATGTTCGGGATGAAGGTCATTACAGCGGCGAAGACCGCCAGCGTCAGGGCCAGCGGAATTCCCAGCAGCCACAGACCGATGCCGGTAAAGACGCCGATGATCATCATCGACACAATCCGGCCGATCAGCCACCAGTAGAGGGTGATCCCGATGGCATGCAGGGTTCTTTTCGCCTCATCCCGTCTGTCCGGCTGAACCATCTTGATCATTCCGTTTCTGTAGATGTCGGCGTCATAGGCCAGATAGATGCCGATAAACAAAATGATGAACAGACCGGTAATCGCCCCGAAGACCGTATAGAGCCATCCGGCCGCTTTCTGCATCCATCCGCCCATGCTGCCGGTGAACTGTCGCCAGTCCGGCGTGTGGTTCACCAGCCATTCTCCCCAGCTGTACCCGGAGAGCATCTGCTTCAGCTCCTTCATGGAATCAGGCCATTGCTGGTTCAGTCTGTTCACCTGATCCATGATGGACGGCGCCATCAGCCAGATGATCAGGGCCGTCAGCGCCAGCATGAGAATCAGAAAAATCGAGATGGACCATCCGGTGGACAGCCTGGTGCGCGAGGAGATATAGTGTCCCGTG
>JBEPXL010000742.1:0-2246 GCA_041641935.1 Desulfobacteraceae bacterium
GGGATCATTCCACCGCCCGGGATTGTCCCATCGGATTTTGGGACGGTGAATCCAGCGGCTGTCCCTGGATTTGGCAAAATCGGTGATGTAGGAATAGTCATTGAGCAGTCCCCATTCTTCACCGAGATAGATCAGGGGAATGCCGCCGATGGAAAGCATAATGCTCCGGAGCAGGAGAATCCGCCGGATGGACATGTCGATCAGTACCGGATCGTTGCGGTGGATGGCCTGCTCCAGACCGGCCAGGGAGGCCAGGGTTCCCGACACCCGCTGATCCCCGCTTTCGGGGTTGAACTGGAACGGAACGCCCCGGGCAAAGGAGCCCGAAAACTGGCCGGTATAGAATTCGTTGAGAAAACGGCGGTGGGCCTGGGGATTGATCCCTACCTCCCAGGCGTCGGTATCGTCAAAGGTCCACCCGATGTCATCATGGCAGCGGAGGTAGTTGACCCAGGCACAGTCCGAAGGAATCCGGCTCCGCTTGCGCATGGCATGTTCGATCAGCCGGGCCTCCCGGGTGGCCAGACTCTCCCAGAGCAGGGCCATCAGCTGGGGATTGTAGGAAAGCTGGCATTCACTGTACCCGATGTAGCGCAGTACCTCGTCCGGGTGGACAATGGCCTCGGACTTGAACAGCAGGGACGGGGCCGCGATCCGGGCCACGGCATTGAAGGCCTGGATAATCTGATGGGCCTCGGGCTGGTTTTCACAGTCGGTGCCGAGCCGTTTCCAGATGAACGCCACGGCGTCCAGCCGGAGGATTTCAATGCCGGTGTTGGCCAGAAAAAGCATCTCGTCGGCCATGGCCCGGAAGACATCGGGATTGGCATAGTTGAGATCCCACTGAAAGCTGTTGAAGGTGGTCCAGACCCACTTCTGCATTCCCTCGTGCCAGGTAAAGCTGCCGCGCCGGATCTCCGGAAAGATGTCCCGGAGGTGACGCTCGTACTGGTCCGGCATGGTCCGGTCGGGAAACATGTGGTAGTAGGCCTGGTATTCCGCCTCCCCTTCCTGGGCCCGGACGGCCCAGTCGTGTTCGTCGGAGGTATGGTTGAAGACGAAATCGAGTACCAGGCTGATCCCCTCGTCCCGGAGCATCCGGGCCAGGTCGGCCAGTTCTTCCATGGTGCCCAGCTCGGGGTTGACCATGCGGTAGGAACTGACGGCATAGCCGCCGTCGTTGTCCCCCTTGGGAACGGCAAAGAGGGGCATCAGGTGGAGATAGGTCAGGCCAAGCTGCTTGAAGTAGCCGATATGCTTCGGCATGCTGGCCAGATTGTCGCTGAAGAGATCCACATAGAGGACCGCGCCCACCTGGGTTTCCGACTGGAACCACTGGGGATCGGCCTCCCGTCGGGCGTCCATATCTTTGAGATCGGCGGACCGCTCCATCCAGCTCCGGGTCATGGAAATGGTCAGCATTTCCAGATGATAGAAAAAATCATAATACCCGCCGTACAGGCCGAGAAGAAGCTCGAAAAGCCGTCCCCATTCCCGGTGGAGACGGCGTTCAAATATCTGCCAGTTCCGGGGAGATGCCTCAATTTCCGTCCGGAATTCACTGTGAAGGCGGGGCAGAATCCGCTTGAGAGAGAGTTCCCGATGATGCCGTATCCAGTCCGCTTGCGTCATTCATTTTCTCCTTTCTTCGGGGCATGCACAGGTAACATAAACATGAATCCTTCCTTTTTCTACCCCGCCGCCCCGGTGTCAATCTGTTTGAAGGCGGTTTTCGGGAAGAAACAGTAGGGGCATTCTTCGGGCGGCTCGTCTCCGGTATGCACGTGGCCGCACATCCGGCAGCGCCAGACCTTCTCACCGGCTTCGACGGCATCGGTGACGGTCTTCTCCCGCAGCACCGGCAGATCTTCCAGGGAAGGCATGACCGGTTTATAGACATTGAGGACATAACCGGAGACGATCATCCGCTGGACCTCGCTGGTTCCTTCGTAGATCCGGTAGAGCCGGATATCCCGCAGCAGTTTTTCCACCGGAAACATTTCGGTGTAGCCGTATCCGCCAAGAATCTGCAGGGCCTCGTTGGCCACCTCCAGGGCCGCCTCTGTGGCGTAGAACTTGGCGATGGACGCCGAGACGGTCGGGTCCATGCCGCTGTCGGCCTCCCAGGCCGCCTTCCAGACCAGCAGGCGGGAGGTTTCCACCTTCTGGTACATCTCGGCGATCTTGAACTGGAGCGACTGGAAGCCGGAGAGTTTCTGGCCGAAGGCCCGCCGTTTTTTCATGTA
>JBEPXL010000743.1:0-2239 GCA_041641935.1 Desulfobacteraceae bacterium
TCGACTTGGATGTCTTTCGCTTTGGCACTGCCATAAGTAATCTCCTAACGTATTAGTATTTTTGAATAATTTTGTTTTGGTATCCAGATCTGAAAGATTCATTTTAGTAATTGATATGAAGAAAAATGTCAAGGATTTTCCGAATTTTTTTTATTCCTGCTCTTGTATGATGCTATTTCTTATGATATGAAATTAGGATTTGAAATCAAATCCGTATGGTTCTCTTCCCTAACCTGTTCATTTTATTCACTTGTTCAAAATCAAAGACGCTGGTTACGGTTGCATGAGACCCTTTGCCCCGCCGTTGGCGGTCAGGTAAACGCAATCCGGCGTCGCGGTGTGTGGACGCGATTCTACTCATTGCTCTTTTCTCCAACTAGTAATTGAGCAATTTTTTCTGTGACCCTAGTTATTCTGAAGGTAATATACCATGAATGAGATTATTACACGGTTTCCGCCCAGCCCCACCGGTTATCTCCATGTCGGCGGCGCACGTACGGCTCTTTTCAACTGGCTCTATGCCCGCCGCAACGGCGGAACCTTTGTACTCCGGATTGAAGATACGGATGTCAAACGCTCCACCCGGGCATCTGTGGACGCCATCTTCGAAGCCCTCCAGTGGCTGGAGATCGACTGGGACGACGGTCCGTACTATCAGTCACAGCGCTTTGACCTTTATAAAGAATACGTACAGAAGCTGATGGACAGCGGCCATGCCTACTGCTGCGACTGTCCGCCGGAAAAGGTGGAGGAGATGCGGAAACGGGCCATGGCGGTCGGCGGCAAAGCCGGATATGACGGAACCTGCCGGGAGAAGGGGCTTGCCCCCGGTGACAGTACAGTGGTCCGTTTCAAGGCGCCGATCAGCGGAACCACGGTACTGGAGGACGAGGTCAAAGGGAATATCGTTATTCAGAACGGGGAAATCGATGATTTCATCATCCAGCGGAGTGACGGTACACCGACCTATAACTTTGTGGTGGTGGTGGATGACATTACCATGAACATCAACACCATCATCCGGGGGGACGATCATGTCAGCAATACCCCCAAACAGATCCTTCTCTACAGGGCACTGGGAGCGGAACTGCCCCGGTTTGCCCATGTGCCGATGGTACTGGGCAAGGACCGGGCCCGGCTGAGTAAACGGCACGGCGCCATGTCTGTCACCGAATACCGGAACATGGGATACCTGCCCGACGCCCTGATCAATTACCTGGTCCGGCTGGGGTGGTCTTACGGAGACCAGGAGTTTTTCACCCGGGCGGATCTGATCGAAAAATTTTCCCTGGACCATATCGGAAAATCAGCCGGCACATTCGACCCGGACAAGCTGCTGGCCCTCAATGCCGATCATATTCAGGCCACACCGGCAGAGGAGCTGATCCCCCACCTGCGTCCCTTTCTGGAGGAGCGGAACGTTCAGGCCGAAGATACAGCCTATCTGGTGAAGGTGATCGACACCCTGAAGCCCCGGAGCAAAACCCTGCTGGAGATGGCTGACGGGGCGGTCTTCTACTATCATGATGTTCCGTTTGAAGAGAAAGCCGCACAGAAGTTTCTGAAACCGGCGATTCTGGAACCGCTCAATCTTCTCATCCGGGAACTGACGTGTCTGGAAGATTTTTCCGAGGAGAGCCTGGAAGGGGCGTTTGTCCGGGCGATGGAGGCGACGGGAATGAAACTGGGCAAGATCGCCCAGCCGGTCCGGGTGGCACTGACGGGAAGGACCGCAAGCCCGGGGATATTTGAAATCATTGAAATTCTGGGCAAAGAGCGGGTGATCGAACGACTCCGGACCGCGGCCCGGTATATCGCGGAAAAATCATGAAAATTTTTTCTTGACTTCCCCGGCCAATCCGTTTATAAATATTGGCTCAGCGTTGAGGGAAACGCTCGATGAGGGATCGTCTAGCGGCAGGACGACGGGTTCTGGCCCCGTTAACCCAGGTTCGAATCCTGGTCCCTCAGCCAGATTATATCAGGGGGTTACAGAGTTTATCTGTAGCCCCCTGTTTTATTTTCTTTCCGTCCTCTCCCACTATAGTACCACTTTTTTTGATGTCTCCCCGGCCTTACATTTTGATTCCGGCTGAAACGATTGGTCTGTTCCGCATTTTCAACCATCTCCTTTTTTCTGCAGCCGCATCGGAAACAGAAAAGTCATAAGCAGAATCTTCGCTGCGATTTTACTCACAGCTGCAAGGGACGTGTTCTGCTTGTGGGATTGGAGATCCAG
>JBEPXL010000744.1:0-2238 GCA_041641935.1 Desulfobacteraceae bacterium
AATAAATCCGGAATCAGGATCATATTGATACTATCTATACTTATGAGACTGATCTTAAGTATTACTTATCACTTCTGCAACAAGCATAGTATGAACTTTGATTTTGTGTCAACAATTTAAATCATGAATTAAAAATGAATGAAATTTAGGATTATAAGCCAGCCTTCGGGATTGCACCGGCATTTGTGTTGAATCAGGAAATAAAACCTGTCATAATGACAGCATATACGAACAATCCGCCCTGGTGGAAGAGAAAAACAGCCCTGCCTGTGCCGCACTGACGGAAGAATCATGCAGGAATGGATCGGGAGGTGAGTCATGCATGCCATCAAGATGAAAAAATATGTCGATTCTGATGTACTGCACCTGCAGGTTCCCAGCGACATGATCGGGAAAGAGGTGGAGATTATCATTCTGGTCGAACCAGGTGAAATGCAGGCGCGTCCCTCCCGGACCGAAAGCAGTACCGGATCTCCGGAAGAAGAGAAGGAGAGAAACGAATCGGATCATCCACCGGATGATGATCTGCTGATTGAATTTTACAGATGAATACCGATTTCCGTCCTTCAGGCACTCCAGCACCGGGACTTCGGCCATTACTGGTTTGAAACCGCAACGCCCGCCTTCCTCGTCAACCTGCTGCGGGAGAAAAATTATCACATTCCGGAAATTGAAAATCTGCAGGTCTCGAGATCCATGTTCAGCACCTATGACCTGGAACGCCTGAATGTGGAGGCGCTGTCGTTTCAGACGGGATATGTGACCATCAAGGGGATACAGGGCCGGCTGTACACGCTGGGTTATCCCAACGGAGAGGTAAAAATCGCATTTCTGGAAATCCTTCTGCAGACTTATGCCGGAGAGATAAACGGAGCGGAAACATCAAAATTCGCTCTTCTGTTGAACGCAAGGTTTTTCTTGTCGGCGTTGATTTCAGCAGTGAAAGGCGGAATCTGGGGCAGTGGCTGGTGGAACCGTTATCTTCCTGAATGGCACCGGGCAGCTTCACCCGTTCCTCACAAAACCGACCCGCAATCCAAACGGCTTTGCAAGTTTCTCCAGGGTCTTCAGTGTCGGGTTTCCCACCCCTCTTTCCAGATCAATCAGTACCCTGGGCGCGACACCGGCCAGTCTGGCGTACTCGATCTGGGTCAACCCGATGGCTTTGCGCATCCGGCGCAGGGTAGCCGGAAGACTCGTCAGGTTTCCCGCGTCCAGATCATCGAAAAATTCATGCCGCAGTTCATTCAGACGGTCTTTCCGGTTGCGCTTCGACATGGTCTTTACCGCCTTGTCACAGGTCGTGCATCTTGCAGAGAAATCCGTACCGCATCGATGCGTTCAGAAAGCCGTTCGATAAGCCACTGGTCCACACGGGCTGCCGCCATGATGTCCGGCAGCCTTTCCACTGTTTCAGCGAAATCGGCAAACGCTTTTCTGGTTTCTTCTGATTCCGGACCCCATTCCTCCAGCAGTTCAGCCACCCTGCCCCATTCGGGCATTCCCCCCACTTCCGCTCCGCTCCATCTGCAGATTCGGGGAATTCCCTGATCATCCAGAAACATGGGAGCGAAATCATAGAGCGGCGAAAGTCGAACCGTACCGTCCGGATACTTGATCATGGCGGTATTGCGTCCGTGATTGTCCGTATTCCCCAGGGCAACATTGAGGATATCCCGAAAGACGAATTCCCTGAGATCGGCAGCCGGTTCCGAAGAAAAACGGGCAATGGCCGCGCAAAACGTTTCCATCGGTACAGATACACCAAATGCCGTTATGTTCGACAGAGAAGAAAGACTTTCAAGCCCGAAACGCTTCACCCCTTTTCCGGTAACGTCTCTGTCAAATCGCGGGATGAACAGGGCATCCGAATCAAAGCGCATTTCCCCCCCTACATGAAGCCCCGCTGAACGGGCCACTCCATAATAAGCCGCCTCATTGCGAAGGATATCCCGGTCCGAGGTCCGTTTTCCCCTGGGAAACTTCACCAGCCAGTGCCGAAATGCCAGATGATCCGCCAGCGCGCCGTCTGCATGAAATTTTTCCCTGCGATCCTGGGTCAGCAGAAATTTCGGTGCGTCTCCCTGCGCACCACTCGATCCGGCTACGGGGGCATGGTTCTCTCTGGCGTATTCTATGAAATTCTCCGCCCTGCCGACAACTTCATCAAAGGAAAATCCTTCATGGGTATGGTTTTCCGGAGGCGGGGGGGCAGCCTGGGCAATCCGGATGTTGCCG
>JBEPXL010000745.1:0-2232 GCA_041641935.1 Desulfobacteraceae bacterium
TACCGGCTTATCCTTGAAAAAGGATGACCGCCGGTTTCCGTTTTGCAGCCGTCTTCCGGCGAAAAATCGATGCAGCGGATTCACTCTCTTTGAGATTCTGATCGCCCTGTTTATTTTCAGTGTGGTGGTGACCACGATTTTCGGTTCCTACCGGCTGATCATTTCCAGTGCAGAGGCGGTTGAAAAGGGAATTTCAGTGTATGAGATGGGCAATACATGTCTCAACCGGATGGTTCTGGACCTCCAATCGATTTACGTAGCCCAAACCCCGGGATACCGGAAACCGGAATTCAATGATCCGCCCAGCCCGCAGCGGATCGTCGGCGACGCGGTCTATACCGGTACGGCAACCTTTCCGAGACTCCGGTTCTCTTCCCATGCCCATGTCGCTCTCGGAAAAAACCGGCAGGAAGGGATTGCGGAAATCGTCTACTATGTGGAACCGTCTGAAGAAGAAGACGGGGTCTATACGCTGAAACGGGCGGATCATCTTCCGCCCTATCCGGAATTTGAACCGGATGCCGGTGATCCGATCCTCTGCGAAGGACTCAGGAACCTCACCATTGTCTACTTTGATGAGGAGGGAACGGAATATGAAACCTGGAATTCGGAATCAGTGGAGTTCCGCTACGCAACCCCCAGGGCCGCCAAAATCACCCTGGCGATAGGGGATGCGGATTCCGTTGCGTTTACGCTGGAAACCGTGGTAGAGTTTCCTGTCTACCGGGAACAGATCAAATAGACATGATGACAGACAACATGAGAAACAACCGGGGGATGGCCCTGCTGATGACCCTCACCATCATGACCCTGCTGGTGGCCAGCGGGCTGGAGCTGAACCGGCGGGTCCGGAGCGCTGTCGTTTCAACGGCCACGGCACGGGATCGTCTCACGCTGAGCGAGATGACCACCTCGGCCGTCCATGCCGCAATGGCGATTCTCAACAAAGACCGGAAAGAGACGCCCATCGATTCCATTCAGGAAGACTGGGCCAGGCCGGAAAAAATCGCCGAAGTGCTGGCGGAAATTCCCTTTGACGGGGGGAAGGTCAGCCTCTCCATCCAGGATGAGCTGGGAAAAATCCAGATCAACAGCCTGGTCGATTTTCCCAAAGGCCGGGTCTATAATGAATCCCAGAAGATCATGTGGGACCGGTTTCTCCGGATACTGAGCGCCCAGGAGGAAGAAGCCTCAGCAGAGGAGGAGATCGAGGTCACCGCCATTATCGATTCGGTCAAGGACTGGCTCGATTCCGGCGATGATAACGCCATCACCGGTCTCAACGGAGCGGAAGAAGACTATTATGAGGGGCTGGATCCGCCCTATACACCGGCAAACGGGCCGTTCATGCACGTTGATGAACTGATGAAGGTCAAAGGCATTACACCGGCGTTGTTTCAGAGCGGCAAGGAACGGTACGGCCTTTCTGATTTCATGACCGTCTTCGGAATGACGCAGGCCCCCCGGCCGGTCGACAAGAAACAGTTTCAATTCGAGGGAAAAATCAATATCAATACGGCGGAACTGCCGGTTCTGATTGCATTGATTCCCTCAGAAAATCCGGAATATGCACAGGCCATCTACAATTACCGGAATGAACAGGAGAACGGGGAATTTCTCCACGACCTCACCGGCGGCGCATGGTATAAAAATGTACCGGAAGTCCCGAGCGATCTGACCATCGACCCCAATCTCATCACCTCCTCCAGTGATTTTTTCCGGATCACGGCAACGGCGGAACTGAACGGGATCGAGCGCTCCGCGAATGTGGTGATTCACCGGGAAAAAGAGCCGGAAACGGGAAAATGGCAGTGCAGGGTTCTGAGCTGGCAGGTAGAATAGAATTATGAGCAGAAAAATAATCGGACTGGATGTCCGGCAGGATACCCTGTCGGCGGTTCTGGTGGACAGCAGTCTCCGGGACAGCCAGTTGAAAGGGGTTGTCCATATTGCGATGCCGGAGGCTGAAACCTTTGCAGACAGCCTTTCAGCGGCACTGCAGACGCTTACCGAACAGATGGATGTCTCCGGCGCCGTCTGCATCGCCGGATTTCCGCCGGAACAGGTATCCTACCGCAATCTTCAGCTTCCCTTCACCGGAAAGAAAAAAATCGGGCAGGTCCTCCCCTTTGAACTGGAACCGATGCTGCCGTACCCCATCGATGATCTCATCACTGATTTTCATACCATCCAGAAGACCGACGGCGGCAATCTGACCGATGTGATCGCCAT
>JBEPXL010000746.1:0-2228 GCA_041641935.1 Desulfobacteraceae bacterium
GTTTCCGATGCCGTAGACCGTCTCTTTCTCCGGGCCGTCGTCGGGTTCCCCCCAGGGCAGATCGATGTTGCGGGATTTCAGAAAGGAGCGGACGCCGTCGTACCGGGGCATTCCGTCCACGTAGGGCAGGTAGTCGTCCGCATGGGTGAATTCCCTCTGATTTTTGTCATGTTTCTCCAGAAACGCATCAAAGGTCTTCTTCCATGCCTTGAAATGGGTCCGGGCCGTCTGTGTTATGACGCCGTCCAGGTCGAAGACGCCGCCTTTCCATACATAGTCGCTCATGCTTTACCTCACTTCCCGAGTCGATTCAGAATCATCACCAGCATATCCGGCGTTTCCACAAAGAAGCTGTCGGCACAGACCTTCCGCACCTGCCGCTTCAGTTCATCATCAACGGTCACGAAGATGGTCCGGGTGTCGGGACACCGGTCCACCGCCGCACGCACCATGGGCACATCCGATGCCGTATCCCCGCAGACAAGGTTGGGCCCCTGTTCCATGCCGAGACGGAGCGTATCATCAATAAAGCGGATACCGTCGCCTTTGTCAAAATCCCGTCGCTTGTCTTCCCTCTCCGATGCCACCGTCAGCATGATTTCGATGTCTTTGCCCGTGTCCTCGATGCGGAAGTAATGGGCCTCCGGGTCCACCTCCTTCACCAGAGCCCGGACGGTCTGCAGGAAATCTTCGGAGTCGGATTCATCCACAGAACCACTCATGTCCTGCCGGGCCACGGTGGTCTGGCCGAACTTGAATTGGAATCCGGAGCCGATGAGGGAAAATTTCCGGTATGCCGGCTTCTCCAGAAGCGCCTTCAGACGGTCATTGAGTTCCGCCAGTTTTTCGGCCTGATCTTCAGGGATTTCATACCGGTGCTGACGGCCTTCGGTATCTTCCATTTCCCGGCCCTTGGAACCGCCGAGTATCACAGCACCTTCGGGCATGGCACTCATATCGACAATGCCGACATCGGCAAGAGGCGCGGAGGTGAGCACGACCGCATGCTTCACCTGCGTCTTTACGAAGCGGGTGATGAAGATCGCATTGTAGGCGGACTGGACCGAGGTGTTGTACCGGGCGCAATAGTTGTTGACCGTCCCGTCCCGGTCGCTGAAGAGGTTCCGGAACCGGACGCCGGACAGAAATTCGATGCCTTCCCGGACCCGGTCGTCAAACCCTTCATGGTCGGCGGCCAGTTCCGCCGTCAGGGCCTCTTCGCCCGCCTCCAGAAACCGGATGTCCCGGTGCAGTTCCGTGGTTTCATAGCTGAGATCCAGCGCCCGTTCCCCAAGCCCGGACACCTCCAGACGATACCGTCCGTTTTCATGGGGAAGCGCCTCGATCTCCGACAGCGTATCCCGCAGGGGCTGAACCGGTCCGGAAAAGCGGCCTGCATCCAGAATCTCCGCCACCGCTTTTCTTCGTACCGTCAGAGTCTCTCCCATCCGTTCAATCAGTTCTTCCAGTGTCTTCACCGGTATTCCTCCTTTATCCGCTCCATTTTCTGAATCGATCCGCTCCACTGCACCGGTGCCGTTACCGGATTCTGTCCGGGAAAATCCCTGCGGATCAGGCGGCATGTTCGTCCTGTTCTGTACCCTGCTTTCGGATCTTTTCCCGGTTCTCCTTGGACAGTCCGCTCTGCATCTGCTCCCTGGTCTTCCGGTCCAGGGCGTCGGCATCGAAGAGGTGAATGTCTTCCGTCCGGAAGGAGAGGAACATGTCATCGCCCCGCCGCACGTCCATTTCACCGGCAAGGGCAAGCATTTCACAGCAGTCGGTCCGGACATGGTACAGGATTTCCCGTCCCAGAGGCTCCACTGTGGACAGCTTGCCGTTGAGGGTCACCCGCCCGCCGTCTTCGTCCGCCACCGGCGCACTGGTTCCGATCCGGACCTTTTCGGGCCGGATGCCCACCAGTATGTCGTCGTTGTCGATCCTGTCCGCCGCCCCGGCCTGCTGTTCCGGCAGTTTAAACGTAAGTCCTTCCATGAAAATGCTTCTGTCTCCCTCCTTCCGGGCATTGACAAGATTCATGGCCGGTGATCCGATAAACGTGGCCGCAAAGGGGCTGACCGGTTTATGGTACAGGGCCTCCGGTTCGCCCACCTGTACCAGTTCACCGTTCCGCAGCAGCGCCACCCGGTCCCCCAGGGTCATGGCTTCGGTCTGGTCGTGGGTCACATAGAGGGTGGTGATGCCCAGTTCATTCTGGAGTTCCTTGA
>JBEPXL010000747.1:0-2226 GCA_041641935.1 Desulfobacteraceae bacterium
CACTTTCGGGTCCGCCGTCGGCGCGCCGCAGATGCTTTCGATATTGTAGCTTCTTCCGGCAAACAGGCTGGTGATCCGTGCCGTAACCCCCGGCTCGTTTTCCACCAGCATGGTCAGGATGTGCTTTTCCTCATTCATATCCGGTTCCGTCCTGCCTGATCGTCATTGCGATGAATCCACTTCATTCCCGTTCCAATGCGGCCAGTATGCCAGCAATGCACCGCAAAATCAACTCGATAAATCGCCGGAACTGGATCACAGGGGGAACGGATTATCCCCGGAAACTCCATCCAATGCCCCCTTCTCCTATTCCCCCGGAACAGACCGCGATGTCTTTGACGCCGCCTGCCTTACCGCTGCACCACCCGTTCATTGCCCAGTTGAATCAGCACCGGTGTTCCCTCCGGCAGCACATCGACCCCGGCGTCGGAGTCGAGCATTTTGTCGGTTTCCATCACCGTCAGCACGGATTCGAGTACTTCGGTATCCTGCTTGGCGATTTTGTTGAGGGTCGATCCCACCACATCGGGACGGACGGACGCGGCCTCGGCCATTTTCTGGGAGACCTTGTTGGCGGTCTGGCTCTTGATCAGGCCGACGCGGTTTTCCCCGTCCTGTTTCATGGCGCTGGTCACCTGAATGAGCCGCTTGACCACCTTTTCGGTGATGTTCTTGACCATCGCCTGATCCGTGAAGGCGACCTTCCGGATGTAGACCGAACCGAGACGGTAGCCCCATTTTTCCGACAGGGGAGAGACGGTCTTGCGTACCGTGCGACTCAGGGTGTGCCGGTTTTCCAGCATCTTTTCCATTTCCAGATTACTGAGGACGGAAATCGTCGCGCTGGCCACATTGGCCTCCAGTGATCCTTCAGGATTGGCGTTCTTGAAGAGGTAGGAGACCGGATCGGTCACCTGCATTTCATACCAGATGCCCACGCCCATGGGCGTTCCCTCTTCGGAGTTGACCATCTGGTTACGCAGGTAATTCTGCCGCATGGCGGTGCTGACGGTGTAGCGTTTGCCGAAAAAGGGCAGCAGCATGGCTTTGACGCCGAACAGGGAAATGGGAAAGTGGAGCCCCGGCGTGGAAATGGTTCCCAGCACTTTGCCGAAGAGGGTGTAGACACTCGCCTCGGCTTCATTGACGATGATATAGATGCCCAGTTTGCGGGCAAACCCCAGCAGGATCGGGATGGTGGCAAACCCGAGAAGGGTCATGAAGGCCAGAACGGTTAATGCGGATTCCATGTTGGATATCTCCTTGTCTGAATGGTCTGTTGATCAGGATTTCGAGGTTTTCACGATCCGGTGCGCACGGCCCAGCAGCGGAACCTGCATGTTCCGCACATACGCCTTCAGCGCTTCGGAGCCGCCTTCCTTCTTGATCTCCATCAGGGTGCGGGCCAGTTCGTTCAGGGGGGCCACTTCCGCCTGGGCGTTGTTGGAGGCGATCTCCACCGCACGGTTGCTCATGGTAATCTGCTGTTCCGCGTCGGCACGGGCGGTGCTGATATCCGCCGCCACCTGGTTCCGGGTGGAGTTGATGGCCGCCAGCGCCGAATCCACCTCCCGTGGCGGATCGATTTCGGTGATCAGGGCGGCATCCAGTTCAATGCCGTACCGTTCCGGCGTATTGCGGCACTGTTCCTCCATGTAATTGTTGAGCAGCGGAAGGTTTTTCCGCAGATCATTGATGGAGACCCCTTCGGAGATATCCACACCGCCTTCCTCCGTGCCGTCTTCCATTTCCACATCCTTCATGAGCTGTGTGCCCTTGGGATCGGTGAAATTGGCGATCCGCTCCCGCAGCACCGATATGAAAAAGCCCATCACATGCTCAAGCGGGCTTTCCACCCCGAACAGGTAGGGGTAGAGGTTGTTCTCGCTCACCCGGAACCGGATCTGCCCGTTGACGCCGGTGGTGAGGTTGTCCTTGGTCACGGCCTCGATCGTCTCCTGGGATTTGGTGGGGTCCCAGGTCAGGTCCAGGGCCTGGGTGGACACTTCCACCTTGTGGACCTTCATCCAGGGCCATTTGAAGTAGGGCCCGCCGGGCGGGATGATCTTCAGTCTGGGGTAGTTGTACCGCTCTTTCTGTTCGTCATCCAGAGCGGACTCCGTCTCGGCTGCTTCCCCCAGTTCCATTGTCTGGGCCTTGCCGAACACGGTGAGGACGGCCCGTTCATTGGGGCGGACGGTATAAAACAGATCGGAAGAGCACACG
>JBEPXL010000748.1:0-2221 GCA_041641935.1 Desulfobacteraceae bacterium
TTTCTACAGCTTCTGCATCTCCCTCGGATACGGCGGCATGCTGCCCCCGCCGGTGGCGGCGTGGACGGCCAATGTCGTCTTTTCCTGTTTTGCGGCGCTGAACCTGCTGAATGCGGAATAATTCACACTGATGCGCCGGAATTTTTTCCAGTCCCTTGGCTTTGGCGTCTATGAACTCGCCTGGCGGCTTGCGGTTCCATTCCTTCGCCGTAACCCGCGTCTGGCGGAAGGATTTGAACAGCGTATCCTGCAGACAGAACTGCCACGGGCTGATATCTGGATCCAGGCCGCTTCGGGCGGAGAAGCGTATCTGGCCCGGGAACTTCTGCGGCAGCTGATAACGGAGCGGCATCTGGCCATTCTGCTGACGACCAACACCCGTCAGGGAATGGATATTCTGGAGCAGGCGGTCCGGAACCTGGGGCCGGAACAGCGGATGCGGGTTCACCTTTCCTATTTTCCCTTCGACCGTCCCGGCCTGATGCGGAAGGCGGTCCGGCAGGTTCGTCCGCAGGCAGCGGTTTTTCTGGAGACAGAACTCTGGCCGGGACTGCTTGCGGCGCTGAAGACGTACGGCAGCCGGATTCTGGTCATCAATGGCAGAATTCGTCCCCGAAGCCTGCAACACTATCGCATATGGCCGTCGCTCTGGCGGCATCTCCGTCCTGACCGGGTGCTGGCGATTTCCCCGGAAGATGCACGGCGGTTCGGGGTGCTGTTCGGAGCGGAACAGACAGGGGAAATGTCCAACATCAAATTTGACCGGATGCTGTCCTCTCCTCCGGGTGAAATTCCGTCTCTTCAGTCGATCATGCCACCGGAACATTCCTTTCTGGTGCTGGGATCCGTCCGGCAGGAGGAAGAACCCGAAATTGAGAAGATCATCCGGCATATTCGGCATCACTGTCCGGATACTGTCATCGGTCTGTTTCCACGCCATCTCCACCGCCTCGATGCATGGCAGGAGCGGCTGCGCAGGTCCGGCATGGCATACAGTCTCCGTTCCCGGACCGATGCACCGGTGTCCGGCGGAACCATCCTCCTGTGGGATACCTTCGGTGAACTGGCTCCGGCCTATCAACGCGCCGATGCCGCGTTTATCGGGGGAAGTCTTGCGCCGCTGGGCGGGCAGAATTTTATGGAACCGCTGATGTATGGTGTCGTTCCGGTGATCGGGCCGTCATGGTACAACTTCAGCTGGGTCGGGAGAGACATCATTGACCAGGGACTGCTCCGGGTCGGGGAAGAATGGCGGAGAGTGGCGGAGATGCTGACCGACAGCCTGAAGAATCCGCAGAATCGTGATGAGGTCTGTGACGCCTTCAGGGATTTTTTAAGGAACCGGCAGGGGGGGACGGTACAGGCGTGTCAATGCATTCTGGCGTATCTGAGGTATTGTGAGATAAATCTATAATAATAGAGTTTTTAGCATCAGCAGCTGAAGATACTATTGTGTATATATTTTGCCTCTGCTAAAATATTCCTTCTGGATACACTGTTTTTCGGCAGGAGGTGCAGATGCATCAGACGGTACTGTTCCATCAATTCAGAGACAAGATTGAAAAATTCCTGGATAAGACGCCAGCAGCCAGCATTCCCTTGAAATAGAGCATAAAGGACAGACATTTATAATCTCAGTGAAAGCCCGGCCTGAGAAACTGGCAAATCTTGAACCTCATCCGGACTGCATTGCCGGAGACCCAGAAGATATAGTCCATATAGACTGGAGTGGTGAGTGGAGATGATTATTTGCTCAATCCGACTGATTTTATAGTGAGCTGTGAATACGATCATTGACAAGGTCTCCGAAATCCTGATTTCAACTCTGTTCGCCATCCTGCAGCGTCTGCCCCTTCATTGCGGGCGCCGGATCGGGGCCTTTCTGGGGCGGCTTGCCTGGCGACTGGACCGGCGGCATCGCCGGATTGCCATGAAGAATCTGGAATCCGCTTTCCGCGATCTGCCGTTTGAAAAAAGGAATGAACTGACAAGGCGGGTATTTGAAAACCTGGGGCAGGTCTTTTTCGAAATGGCCTGGTCCCTCGGGCCTGAACCGAAGAAACTCTTTTCCCGTTTCCGGATAGAAGGCGCGGAACACATGCACCGGGCCTATGCGGAAGGCAGAGGCGTTCTGGCGCTGACCGCCCATTTCGGAAACTGGGAACTGCTGACGGTGATCGGAAACATGATCGGATATCCCCTCAGCATCGTCTACCGGCCC
>JBEPXL010000749.1:0-2220 GCA_041641935.1 Desulfobacteraceae bacterium
GGAAAGACCTTTCGGCCTTCGGGAATGCAGGCAATGCCCTGACAAACAATGCGATGGGTTGGCATGCCGTTGATGGGCCGTCCGTTGAAGGTGATCCGCCCCTGTCTCGGCGGCGTCAGGCCGAGAATCGAACGAATCAGCGTGCTTTTGCCGGAGCCGTTGGAGCCGAGCAGGCAGGTGATGCGACCGGGCTCCACCGTGAGGGAGACGCCGCAAAGCACATCGGCCTTGTCATAGGCGGTATAGATCTCTTCGATCCGCAGCGGCTCCTTCATGCGGCCTCCTCATTTGACTCCGTCCCACCCAGATAGGCGGCCTGGACGTCGGGGTGGTTGACCATCTCGTTGTAGCCCCCTTCGAAAATCTTTTGGCCGAAATTGAGGACCACGCACCGGTCGGTAATGCGGCGGATCACATTCATTTCGTGTTCGATGATGATGATGGTGATGCCCTGTTCGCGGCTGGCCACGTCGAGGATGTCGTCCATCAGCTGCCGGGTTTCCTCGTGCGTCATGCCGGCCGACGGCTCGTCGAGCAGCAGCAGCCGGGGACCGCCGATGAGGGCGCGGCAGATTTCGATCCGACGCCGGTCGATCATGGGAAAACTGCTCACCGGTTGGAACAGGTTCTCGGCCAACGGCTTGCTGAAGGTTTCTAGAATCTCCTTTGACCGCTGCACATGCGCGGTCAGTTCCTCCTCGAAGCGGCGGCGGCGGAAGAGATTGAAAAACAGACCGTGGTTGAGACGGTTGTGATCCCCGATCATCAGGTTGTCGAAAATCGACAATTCGAGACAAAGCCGGGAGCGCTGGAAGGTTCGGGCGATGCCGCGCCGGTTGATGGCCTGGGGACCCATTCTCTGAAGGGATCTGCCTTCCATCGCAACGCTGCCCCCGGTGGGCCGATAAATGCCGGTGATGACGTTAAAAATTGTGGTTTTTCCTGAGCCGTTGGGGCCCACCAACCCCAACACTTCGCCCTGGTGCACATCCAGATCCAGCCGGTCCAGGGCGGCCAGGCCGCCGAAATGCATGCTCAAATCCCTGCAGGAAAGCAGCGGCGTCGGTTCAGCGATAGAACTCATCGGTCGGTTCCATAGGGCAAAAAGGTTCTCAGGGGACGAGGCATGAGGCCGTCGGGACGAAAGAGGAGCATGAGGATTACCATGGTTGCGTATAGGAGAAAGCGATACTCCTGAATCACCTGGAATTTTTCAGGCAGAATGACCACGATGAACGCGGCGGGCAGCAGGCCCCAGGGATTGCCCATCCCGCCCAGCAAGACAATGGAGAGTAAAATGAGCGAGTCGGAAAAAGCGAAGTTGCTCGGCGCGATGTACCCGATCATCATCCCGTACAGGGCGCCCCCCAGACCGATGAGCAGGTTTCCGGCGGTAAAGGCGGTGATCTTCCACCGCGACAGGTTCAGTCCGAAGCAGGCTGCGGCGGTTTCATCCAGCCTGACGGCGTCCATGTTGAGTCCGAGCCAGGAGCGTTCGAGCCTTCGGGAAAGGGCGAAGGTCGTTGAAAGGAGGAGAATGCAAAGCAGCACATAGGGGACATAAAAGGAGAACTCCAGTTCGCCCAAGGAAAGGGGCATGCTGAAGTCCCATCCAAATAGCTTCATGGGAGGCACGCGCAGCCCCTGGGGGCCGCCGAGGGTATCGTTGACATCCAGAAAGGTCTTGAACAGCAGAGCAAAGGCGATGGTGACCAGGGCGGCGTAGTGCCCGCTGGTGCGCAGCACCGGAAGGATCAGCAGGGATCCGACCACCGCCGCACAGATCCCGCCCAGCAGGATCACCACCAAAGGAGGCAAGGCCGTGTGAGTGAGCAGGACGGCGGAAGTATAGCAACCCACGCCGAAAAACGAGGCGCCGCAGAAATTGATCACCCCCGCCAGACCCAATTGAATGTTCAATCCCAGGCAGGCGACCATGTAAAGCATCACTGTGGCGATCATGAACAACACGTAATGATCCTCGAAGAAAATTGCCGTAAGGACCAGTGATCCGGCCACCGCCAGAGAATCTGTCAACCGCTCATGACGGGCAAAAAGCCGGCCGAAGGTCGCCACACCCCCCATATGGGCGCCGATGAGGGTTGCAACAGCGGCAAAGATCAGAAGACCGGCCACTGCGATTTGGGATTCAGCCTTGAGGATGAAAACGATATATAGGGTGGTGGCGACGGCGCCGCCCAGACAGATGAGACGCCCCAT
>JBEPXL010000750.1:0-2220 GCA_041641935.1 Desulfobacteraceae bacterium
GCCGGTCTTCGGAGGAGAGTTTCGCCTCTTTGATGATGCGCTCGTACTGCTCCGCTGACAGGTGCCTGTCCGGCTGGTCTGTGTGGTCGAGACACCAGACCATGAGCTGGTAAATATCGGGCGCGGTCTGGCCGTGATACCGGTTCCGCCGGAACAGTTCCGTCAGACCGCCGGGAAGCTCGTCCAGAGAAGTCGCGCGGCCTCCGGTAATGGCGTTATGGGCGCTCACCGCCACCTCGTCCACAGAATCGATCAATACCCCGTCAAAGTCGAACATCAGCATCGGTAGTGGCTCCTTGGTTGAAGGGTTACGCTTTCAACGTAAGGCCATTTCCCCTTCCCTGCAACCGATATTCCTGCGGTATCCTGATGCTGAATCTTTTCCGGCCATTTATCTTGACTTCAAGATAAATGGCCCCTATTGTTGTTCAGGCATCCGGATCATCTGCTCAGGAATTCCCGGCAAAATAGGGTGTCTGGTGATGGAAATGATCCTCTTCAACGCGCGGATTCCGGCAGAAGGATTTTCGGGTGCTGCAGGAGATCGGGCGGAAAGCGGACGGAAGGGCTGCAGCTCAGGTTCTGCTTTCGCTGATGCAACTTGGCTTCAAGAAAACGTTTCGGCGATACGGCATACGCCTTTCCCCGGACAGGAAGGATGGAAAAAATGAATCCGATATTCCAACATACCGACGGCGGCCTGCTGACCAGAGACAACTGTGCGCTGGCGTTTATCGATCACCAGCCCCAGATGACCTTCGGCGTCAGCAGTATTGAACGGCAGCTTCTGGTCAACAACGTACTGATGCTGGCCAAGGGCGCGGCGCTGTTTCATGTGCCGACCATTCTCACCACCGTGGAGACGGCGAGCTTCAGCGGCTACATGTGGCCGGAGCTTCTGGATGTGTTTCCCGGTCAGGAACCCATCGAGCGGACCGGCATGAATTCGTGGGACAGCCCGGCGTTCCGTGAAGCCGTCAGGGCCACCGGAAAGCAGAACATTCTTCTGTCCGGACTGTGGACCGAGGTCTGCATCACATGGCCTGCACTGCACATGATCCAGGAAGGCTACAATGTGTTCGTGGTGGAGGATGCCTGCGGCGGCACGTCCGTCACCGCCCACCGGGCCGCCATGGACCGGATGATCCAGGCCGGCGCCGTTCCGGTGACCACGGTTCAGACGGTGCTGGAGTTCCAGAGAGACTGGGCGAACCGGGAGCACTATGACCCGCTCATGGAAATCCTCAAGACCCACGCGGGAGCCTACGGACAGGGCATCGAGTATGCCTACACGATGGTCCACAAAGCACCGCCGGGCCGCAAATCGGGCTGACTGGAGCTGCATCTCCGGGGTTTTCGTTCCGGGAGGCCCCGGAGATGAATCCGTCACTTCGCGGCGAAGGCGCTATGATCGCTGCATCAGCCGGTTTACCTTCCCGATCAGCGCCTTGTTCGAGAACGGCTTCTGAATGAACTGCGCCGCAGTATTTCCCACACCTTGCCGGACCAGCACCTGCCCGGTATAGCCGGACATGTACAGCACCCGGATGTCCGGGCGGTGTTCGGCAATCTGACGGTACACCTCCGGCCCCTTCATCCGGGGCATGATCACATCGGTCAGCAGAATGTGGATGTCTCCTTCAAAATCAGCCGCCTTCTGTACAGCATCTTCCGCACTTTCCGACTCGATCACCTCGTATCCCTGCCGGGCGAGAAGTTTGCAGGTCAGTTTCCGGACATTGGCATCATCTTCCACCACCAGAACCGTACCGGTTCCGCCTGCCGTTCCGGATGCCGTTTCCGTCCTTCTCTCTTCTATTCTCTCTTCCGGCGGATGATGATGCGTCCGGGGCAGGTAAATGCTGAACATGGTTCCCTGTCCTGGTTCACTGTAGACCCAGATGCTACCGCCGTGCTGTTTGACAATGCCGTAGACCGTTGCCAGCCCCAGACCGGTTCCCTTGTCGTGGCTTTTGGTTGTGAAAAATGGCTCGAATATCTGGCCTACCGTGTCCGGTGCCATACCGGTTCCGGTATCGGTGACGGTGAGCCTGATATAGGGCCCCGGCTTCAGTCCTCTTCTGCCGGATTCATAGGCATCCTGAATCTCCACGGCTTCGGTTTCAATCTTTACCTCTCCCCCGTCGGGCATGGCATCCCGTGCATTGACCACGAGGTTCATCAGTACCTGTTCCATCTGTGAAATATCGGCCCGTACCC
>JBEPXL010000751.1:0-2213 GCA_041641935.1 Desulfobacteraceae bacterium
TACTGCAGGTCAAGGCGCAGGGCAGCCGCGCCCTCAAGTATGAACACACCCTGAAGGAGGCCGCCGGTGTTGCAGGCCGGGAACTGGCCCTTATCTGCATGCTGCTGCTGCGGGGGCCGCAGACCGCCGGGGAACTGCGTTCCCGCACCACCCGGCTGGCGGAGTTTACCGGGCTGCCCGCGGTGGAGCATTCCCTCCGGAAACTGGCGGAACATGAAAAAGGACCGTTTGTGGCCCAGCTTCCCCGGCGTCCGGGTCATAAGGAAAACCGGTTTACCCATCTGTTCAACGGAGAAGAATCATCTCTATCCGCAGAAATGACGGAACCCGCCGTCGCACCAGCCGGGGAGGAACCGGATACGGACAGCAATACGGGCCGTCTGGAACTCCTGGAACAGGAAGTGGCCGATCTCCGGACGGAACTGGATGAACTGCGCGCGCAGTTCATGGAATTGAAACAGAGCTTTGAGTAACGGAGTCACAGATTATGTCAAACAGTCGTCTGGTCTATTCCACCGAAACCGGCAAAGTCTGCCCCAGGTGTTCAAAAGCAGCATCCCAGTGCAACTGCAAAACCGGAAAAGGAAAAACGGCACCGAAGAAATCCCCCTTTCCCGATGACGGTATTGTCCGGATTCAGCGGGAAACCAGGGGACGCAAGGGGAAAACCGTCACCGCCGTCTTCGGGGTTCCCCTGGCGGACCGGGAACTGAAGGATTTCGCCAAAACCCTGAAAAGCCGCTGCGGAACCGGCGGTTCCATCAAGGACGGGGTGATCATCATTCAGGGAGACCACCGGGACACCCTGCTGGAGGTCATCAAAAATGAGGGGTATACGGCAAAAATCGCCGGGGGATGAAGCAGAAAACATTGCAGAAAGGAAGAACATGAAGCGTACCGGAATTCATATCCTGCTGACCTGTCTGACAGTTCTTCTCCTGTCCCATCCGGCCCGGGCACTGGATCTCGTCGGCCATCTCACCCGGGGCGGCATGGCAACGGGACGGGTCGATCCGGCCACACAGGTCTCCTATGACGGAAAAAAAGTCCGGGTGTCTCCGGAAGGCGTCTTTGTCATCGGGTTTGACCGGGATGCGCCATTGAAGACGGTACTGCGGCTGCGTTACCAGGACGGTTCCGTTGACGAACATGCCGTCACCATCACCGGACGGGACTACAATATCCAGCGGATCGACGGCCTGCCGCCCCGGAAGGTCGATCCCGAACCCGAAGACCTGAAGCGCATCCGGGCGGATGCCGCTCTGGTTACCGCCGCCCGGAAACGGGATGATCCCCGCACCGGTTTTCTGCAGGATTTCATCTGGCCGGTGACCGGCAGAATTACCGGCGTCTACGGCAGTCAGCGGGTTCTCAACGGCAAGCCGAAACGGCCCCACTACGGCGTGGACATCGCCGCGCCGCAGGGAACACCGGTCCGGGCCCCGGCGGACGGGGTCGTCACCCTGGCCCATCCGGATATGTTCTACTCCGGCGGAACCCTGATCCTCGACCACGGCCACGGGATATCCTCCAGCTTTCTGCACCTGCACAAAATCCTGGTGCAGGAGGGGGAACCGGTCCGGCAGGGCGACATCATCGCGGAGGTGGGGGCGACCGGCCGGGTCACCGGGGCGCATCTGGACTGGCGCATGAACTGGTTCGACCGGCGCATCGACCCGACACTGCTGGTACCGCCCATGAGCGAAGCCCGGAAACCGTAATTTCCAAGGAAAGGAAACCTATGCCCAGCGTACTGATTCAGCCCTCCACCTACGACACGGTCCGTGAAGCCGTGGACAGGGCCTTTTCCCTGTTCCCCCTGGCGGTATCGGGGAAAAAAGTCCTTATCAAACCGAACGTGCTCCGGTCATCGGAAGCGTCCGAAGGCATCGTCACCCATCCGGCGGTTCTCCGCGCGGTGGTGGAGAAGGTGGAAGAGATGAACCCGGCCTCCCTGATCGTGGGGGACAATCCCGGCCTGTTCAACTACGGCGCCAATGAGGCGAGCTTTGAAAAAACCGGTCTGATGGCCGCCGCCGGACCGTACTACCGCAACATCGGCAACGAATCCGAAAAGGTCGATTTCGACCCCCGGTTCATGAAAACTGTCAGCCTCTCCCGGGCGGTGATCGACGCCGATATTATCATCAGCCTGCCCAAGTTCAAAACCCACGGGCTCACCGTCCTGACAGGGGCCATCAAAAACAGCTACG
>JBEPXL010000752.1:0-2210 GCA_041641935.1 Desulfobacteraceae bacterium
CAGCTTTGTAATGGTCTGGGTGACAAACAGGAGAATCGCCAGTCCCAGACAGAAGACACCCTTGGCGATGAGCCGCCTGTCGAGCCGCCGGTTCATGAAGCCGATCCGGATCTTCTCCAGAAGAAGCTGTACCGTGAAGACTTTCAGAAGATTGTCCTCGATGTTCCGGTAATTCTGCCGGTTGGCAACCCACAGGTATCCCAGCCCCAGAAAGAAGATGATGATGACAGGCGGCGACAGGTTGAAGAGGAACTGGTTGAAGGTGAGGCCGACTTTGGAACCGATGATAATGTTGGGCGGATCACCGATGAGGGTGGCCGTGCCGCCGATGTTGGAAATGACGGCCTGGCTGATGAGATAGGGCTTGGGATCGAGTCCCATGCCCCGGGTCAGTTCAATCAGGATCGGGATAATAATCAGCACGGTGGTGACGTTGTCCAGAAATGCCGACATCACCGCCGTCACAATGGAGAAGAGGACGAGAATTCTGGTCGGATTCCCGTTGGTGATCTCGGCGATCCGGACGGAAATGATGGTGAAAAACCCGGACTGGCGGAGAATGCTGACGATGATCATCATCCCCATCAGCAGCATGATGGTTTCATAGTCGATGTAGCCTGCCGCCTCGTGTTCACTGACGATGTGGAGAAGAAAAAGAATCACCACACCGCCCAGGGCCGCCACCGCCTTGTTGACCAGCTCGAACGTCAGAAGAATGTAGACCAGAACAAAAACGATTACCGGAATTAAAGCGCCTTCCATCAGATTTCTCCTCGAAATAAAAGGTATAAAGCAGTTCACTCCATTCCAGAAAAAACAACTTTCATTTCCGTACTGCCTCTATCGAAGGGCCTCTTTGTCCGTCAGCTTTCTGGGTCTGATACGAAGTTACAGAAATCTTTCGTATTTCGGCGCATACATCTGAGAACGGATAAAGGTATCCAGATCGTCCGGTTCGGGCGATCGGGCCAGTCCCTGCCGGTATGCCACACCTGCCACAGCCGTGGCGATCCGGACCGAGACGTTACGAATCCTGTTCAATGGCGGAAACAGATTTCCCCTGCTGAAATCATCCTCCGTGGCCTCTTCCGCCAGTACCTTTGCCGCCACCTGAAACATTTCATCGGTAATATGGCGGGCCCGTGCGGCAACCACACCGAGTCCCAGCGCGGGAAAAATAAAAGAGTTGTTGGCCTGACCCGGCGCGAATGTTTTGCCGCCGACCGTCACCGCGTCGAAAGGGCTGCCGCTGGCGAAGATGGCCCGGCCTTCGGTCCAGGTATAGGCTTCTTCAGCGGTACACTCCGATTTGGTGGTCGGATTGGAGAGGGCGAAGATGATGGGCCGTTCATTGCATCCGGCCATGGTGGACAGCACCTGGGGCGTAAACTTGCCGGCCTGTCCCGAGACGCCGATAATGGCAGTCGGCTTCAGTGCTGAAACGGCGGAAGGGAAATCGGGAACATCATCATGCTCATGGGCAAACGCCTGTTTGTGTTCCGTCAGATGATCCCGCTGCCGGGTGATCAATCCTTTGGAATCGACGAACCAGCACCGCTGTCTTGCCTCCGCCTCGGAGAGACCTTCATTCATCATGGCCGAAACAATCAGTTCACCGATCCCGATACCGGCCCCCCCGGCCCCGAGAAACAGGATTTTCTGGTCCGTCAGTCTGTTGTTTGTCATGCGCATGGCCGCATACAGCCCCGCCAGGGCAACACTGGCGGTTCCCTGGATGTCATCATTGAAGACACAGGCCTGGTCCCGGTACCGGCTCAGCAGCCGGAATGCGTTGACATTGCCGAAATCCTCAAAGTGGATCAGGGGATCATTGTACCGGCTCCGCAGTGCCGTGACCAGTTCCTCGATCAGTTCGTCATAGGCTTCTCCCCGGATGCGCTGATGGCGCATTCCCAGATAGAGCGGATCGTTGAGAAGGGATACATTGTTGGTTCCCGTGTCCAGGGTGACCGGCAGGCAGTGGGAGGGATGGATACCGGCGCAGGCCACATACAGACAGATTTTGCCGACCGGGATACCCATGCCCGACACGCCCAGATCACCGAGACCGAGGATGCGCTCCCCATCGGTGATGACGATAATCCGGACATCCTGTTCCGGCCAGTTGTTCAGAATCTCTGCAAACCGCCCTTTGAACCGTTCCGACAGAAACAGCCCCTGGGGCCGCTGAAAAATGTGGGAATAGACCT
>JBEPXL010000753.1:0-2208 GCA_041641935.1 Desulfobacteraceae bacterium
CCTCTCTTTATGGTTGGTTGTTTGAAATCGTTCTATACTGGAAATTGTACGGAAAACGTCTGTCATGGTGGAAAACAGCATCTCTCCCGGAAAGATAATCCTTCCTGCGGCCCTGTGACAACTTTATTTCGTCCCCCTGCCTGCAGAGCAGGCAGCATGGCACTGCGGGGGCGGCGGTTATTCCGTCAGCCGGAGCCGCAGCACCCCCTCCGGCGGATCGAGGTCGATCTCGGCCTCGGCCCGGAGAAGATCGAGCAGCGCATGGTCCCGTTCCGCAGGAAAACTGCCTGCCGCATCCGCCGCCAGGCCGGCAAACCGGATGACGACCTGACGGTCCCGTCTTTCCGCCGTCATCCGCAGGGTTCCGTCCGGCCCCGGAGATGCCAGGGCAGTGTCGATACACCGGAAAATGAGCGCCTCCAGATAAAACGGATCTGTGTTCAGGTTGACGGACTTTTCCGACCGCTCCGGCTGCAGGTCCACTCCCCGGACCGCGGCGAGCCGGCGGGAGAGCCGGGCGACAAAGAGGATCATTTCCTCCACATCCACCGTCTTTTTCCGCTCATCGACACTGTGGGCGAACCGGTTCAGGTTTTTGACGATGTCGTCGGAGAGCCGGATCTGGTTACGGATTTTTCCGGCAATGCTTTGAATCCGTTCCGGGTCCAGGGGCATTCCCTTTGCCGCCATCAGGGAGAAATCCTCCAGCAGTCCCGCGTTTTCGTTGATGACGGCCAGGGTGTTCTTGAGATCGTGGGAAATGGCGGCGGAAATGGTCCCGAAAAACTGAAGACCGGTTTCTCCGATGGTATTTTTTTCCTGCATGACGATCCTTCCTTGTGGAGATCAGGTGTTGATAATCTGGTGCATCTTCCGGATCAGAAGATCAATATCGACGGGCTTGATCAGATAGAAATCCGCACCGGCCTCGGCCGAACCGGCATGGAAATCGGCCTCCGAGCCGTGGCCGGTCATGAAGATGAACTTGATGTCCGGATATCTGGCCTGGAGTTTTTTCTTCAGTTCAATGCCGCTGATCTTCGGCATTTTCACATCCAGCACGGCCACATCAAAGGTCCGGTCCTCCAGCGTCATCGCTTCCTCGCCGCTGGTGGCCCATACTGCGTCAATGCCCCGGATTTCAAGCCGTTCCGCCAGGGTGGAGACCAGCTCCATTTCGTCGTCTACCAGCAGTACGCGCATCGCCATAGATTGTGACCCCTTCCTCCGTCAGTTTTTCGTTTTTTCCGCTGCAACCGGCAGGGTAATGACAAAGATGGTTCCCCTGCCGACCTCGCTTTCCACCGCAATGGTTCCCCCGATCTCCTGGACCAGCCCGTAGGTGATGGAGAGCCCCAGGCCGGTGCCGCCGACCTTGGATTTGGTGGTGAAAAACGGCTGAAAAATCAGTTGCTGGTCCTTTTCCGGAATGCCGCACCCGTCATCCGACACGGCAAGGGTAATATGGTTTCTGTCCTTCCGGATGGAAATATCGACGCGGCCGCCGTCATCCACCGCCGAAAAGGCATTGTTGATCAGGTTGAGGGTGATCTGCTGCAGTTTTCCCCGGTCCGTCTCAAACTGCGGAATATCCTCGTCTGCGGTGACGGTGATCCGGATCGACCGGTAGCCGGCCTCCCGGTCGAGAAAACCGAGCACCTCCCGGACCAGATCGGGAAGGCTGACCGGCTGGATCGTCTCATCCATGTGGCGGGCGAATTTCAGCAGCCGCTTGGTGATGGCCCCGCACCGCTTCACGGACAGCAGAATGGAATCCATCAGGCCGATCAGTTTGGCGTCATGACTGTACTGCTCCCGGAACGTGAAGAGATCCTTGATCAGCCCCGCCTTTTCATTGATGATCGCAAGGGGGTTGTTGATCTCGTGGGCGATACTGGCGGCCATCCGGCCGATGGAGGCCATCTTGTTCTCGTATTCCACCCGGTGCATGGCGGCGAAACGGCGCTGGTCCGCCTGGTCGATCTTGCCGACCATGTAAGTCACGATCCCGATCACCACAATGATAATGCTGGTGATGCTGACCAGCAGAAAACCGATGAGCTGGGACCGGGTTCTGTACCAGGGCTGCATCAGCTTGTCCTTCTGCTTGACGATCATCAGTATGTAGGGCGTGTCGGCAATGTAGGCGTAGCCGATGATCAGATGCTCCCCGGTCCGGGATACCGTCTCCATCACCTGGGTCGATTC
>JBEPXL010000754.1:0-2208 GCA_041641935.1 Desulfobacteraceae bacterium
AGCGCCCGCTGCATGAGATGATAAAAGATCTGGGGATTCATGTCATCGATGGCCGTCTCGATCACCCCGACCGTATCCCGCTCGAACGCCTTGCCCCCGGTTCCCGTCTCCCCGATCGTCACCCGCAGCAGATTGGGAATCTCCCGCTCCGCCGTCCCCGCGCCGTACCCGGTCCGTTCCACCGTCATGGCCGGCATGGGCCCGAACCGTTCGGCCATGACGGTCAGGATCGCCGCGCCGGTAGGCGTCAGCAGTTCCCCCTGAACATCGGTGGCATACACCGGCACATCCCGCACCAGTTCCAGGGTCGCCGGGGCCGGAACGGGCAGCACCCCGTGTTCACACCGGACCGTCCCGCTTCCCAGATGGAGGGGCGACACAATGACCTGTTCAATCCCCAGCAGATAAAGCCCGGCCACGGACCCGACCACGTCCACGATGGCGTCCACCGCGCCGACTTCATGGAAGTGGACCGATTCGATATCCGTCCGGTGAACCTGCGCCTCCGCTTCGGCCAGCCGGGTGAAGATGAGAATGCTGTCCGCCTGGACTTCCGGCGCCAGTGAACTTCTCAGGATCATTTCCCGGATATCGCCCAGACGCCGGTGATGGCGGCGGTGGTGTTCCTGATCCACCTTCACCCGTACATGAGTGCCGCCGATACCGCCCCGGACGGCCTTTTCCGTCTCCAGAGAAAAATGCGACAGCCCCAGACGGTCGATTTCCGCCCGCAGCCGGTCCGTATCGAGCCCGGCATCCACCAGGGCGCCGAGGATCATGTCTCCGGCGGCCCCGGCAAAGCAGTCAAAAAAGGCGACCTTCATGGTGTCCTCCCGCAGTCCGCGCCCGCCGCGATGTGATTGATCAGGCTGGTCTGGTATCCCGCGCCGAAGCCGTTGTCGATGTTGACTACCGATACGCCCGACGCGCAGCTGTTGAGCATGGCCAGAAGCGCCGCCACGCCGCCGAAGCTGGCCCCGTAGCCCACGCTGGTGGGCACGGCGATGACCGGGTAGGGAACCAGCCCCCCCACTACGCTTGCCAGGGCGCCTTCCATGCCCGCGATGACTGCCGCCGTGTTGGCGCTGTAAAGTTCTTTCCGGGCCTCCAGCAGCCGGTGGATTCCCGCAACCCCCACGTCATACAGGCGCGTCACCCGGTTGCCCAGGGTTTCGGCTGTCACCGCCGCCTCTTCGGCCACGGGAATGTCCGACGTGCCGGCGCAGACGATGGCGATGTTGCCGACCTGCTCCACCGGGCGGGGACGGATCACTACGATCCGGGCCGCCTCGTGATATTCACAGTCCGGAACCACCGCCCGGATGCCTTCATAGGCCGCCTGTGTGGCCCGTGTCGCCAGAATATTGGTGTGGTGCTGGGCCATCTTCAGGGCAATCCCCTGCAGATGGGCAACGGACTTTCCCTGGGAGAAGATCACCTCCGGCACACCGGTCCGGAGGCTCCGGTGGGTGTCCACACGGGCATATCCCAGTTCCGCGAAGGGCAGAAGGGAAAGCTGCTCCATTGCCGCGTCAATCTCCGTCTCTCCGGATTTCACCGATGCCAGCAGTCCTTTGAGTATTTCCTTATCCATTCTTCCGTTCCTCCGGCGACAGTGCATCATTGAGGCTACCGGTCCGGTATCCGGCCAGGTCCAGCGCCACAGACCGGATTCCCAGACCGGCAAAATGGCGCACCACCTTTTCCCGCGTCTCCGGCTCCGCCAGTTTCCGGATGGCCGCAGGATCGGTTTCGATCCGCACCGATGTGTCATCGACCCGGCGGACCCGGACCTGATCGGTGATCCCCAGGGACCGGAGAAAGGCTTCGGCCCCGTCGATGCGCCGGAGATGTTCCGCCGTCACCGGTGTGTGGTAGGGAATCCGGGAGACGAGGCAGGCCGATGACGGCCGGTTCCAGGTCGGCAGGTGCAGCCGCCGGGAGAGTTCCCGGATGTCCGCCTTGGTCAGTCCCGCTTCCCGCAGGGGGCTCCGGACGCCCAGTTCCCGGCAGGCCCGGCGTCCGGGGCGGAAGTCGTCCAGGTCATCCAGATTTTCCCCGTCGGCCAGAAGGGTAAAGCCGTGCCTGCGGATCTCTTCGAAGAGCAGTTCAAACCGGTATTTCTTGCAGATGTAGCACCGCTCCGGCGTGTTGGCGGGAAATTCCGGCAGATCCAGGTCCAGGGTCTCCAGCACCAGATGGCGGACC
>JBEPXL010000755.1:0-2208 GCA_041641935.1 Desulfobacteraceae bacterium
GGGAACAGATCTCCATACCAGCACCTTCAACCAGGCACTGGCGGCGGAATATCTTTCCGGCGGATATCTCCGGCGTCATCTGCCGAAGATTCTGGACATCTACCGTCCCCGGCAGGCGGCCATGCTTTACGCGCTGGAGCGGTATTTTCCGGCGACATTTCGCTGGACGAAACCGGAAGGCGGCATGTTTCTCTGGGTGGAGGGACCGGCCGGACTGGATATGGAAGCGGTATACTGGCGGGCGGTGGAGCGGAAAACCGCCTTTGTGCCGGGGAAATATTTTTATCCCGGAGAAGGGGAGGGCGCAGAAACCATGCGGCTCAATTTCACCTGCTCCGATCCGGAAACCATCGACCGGGCGGTCCGGACGCTGTCGGAGGTGCTTCGGAAGGCAGACATGGAGCGAAGGGAACGGCGGCGATGTGTCGCTGCTGTCTGATGTTCAGCCCTGGGCGTCTTCCTGCAGCATCTCCGGCGTAATCACGACCTTGCCTTCCCTGCAGTGCTGACAGTCCAGTACCCGGCGGCGGGGCAGACCGTTTATCGGATTGTCCTTCCGGACCACGAAGCAGGGCGTGCAGAGGGCATCGATATTGATTTCATTTTCGTGCTGATCCGGTCCATTGCACCGGACGATAATGATGCGGGCCATTGCATATACCTTTCTGAGCGGGAAACGCAAACGGAATGGGAATGACAAAACGGTCCGGGACCGGGCATCAGAAGCCTTCTGCACAGTCCCGAACCAAGAATCTTTCTATTGATACTGGCTGCGGATTTCTTTCAATGAACCATTTTCCTTCAGGGTATTGAAGAAGGTTTCAAATTTGTCCGCCAGTACTTTTCCCCGTTCTCCCAGGGCCGGCTGGGAGAAGCCGACATAGATGGGATTGCTGGTAACAACATGAAGGATCTCGAACTTGTCCGGATCAAATCCATATTCATTCACCTTGAACCAGAAGACCGCCTCGGCATCCATCGTCACATCCACGCGGCCCCGGTCGAGCATGGTAATCAGTTCGCGTTTGTCCTTGCAGAAGCTCTTGTTCAGTCCTTCCATCTCATCAAAGTCGGGGCCGTACTTGTATCCGGAGATGACCCCGATATTATGGCCTTTCAGATCTTCCAGACTGTTCACTGTGTAATTGTTTTCCCTGAGGCCGATGACGACAGTTTTGACATGATTGATGGGAACATCTGGATAGTAGAGGAATTTTTCCCGTTCATCCGTCCGGAAGAGGGAGAAAATGCCGTGTGCGCCTCCCCTTTCCGTCAGCATCAGAGACCGTTTCCAGGGATAGGCTTCAAATTTCGGCGTAATATCATTGGCGGCACAGAACTTTTTGATGACATCCACATCCATTCCCCTGATCTGGCCGCTTTCTTCATAGACGTACGGCGGGGACATGCCGCCGGTGACGAAAAGCATGGTTTCGGCCTGCAGCACAGAAGGAATACAAAATAATCCGGTAATCAGGAGAAAAGAAAGCAATCGTTTACAAGACATGGCAGCCTCCTCAATAGCAGTAAAGTTGGGTTATTATGTTTCAGCAGAGGTAGATATTGATGAAGGCAAGAAAGCACAAAGTTATCAATTTTGCAAGGATTTTTGTCGCTGTCAGGGGGTATTGAGAAGAGTAGAGAGAATTGCTTTTTCTTGACGATCCGTTCAAAGAGAATGATTTCTTATATGAATCCTATACGGTGGGAAGAGAGGTCAAAAAAAAGCGTCTCCTGGCATTGGACCGGAGACGCTTTTCTACATACTTCACGGAGTCAACGGGGATTCCTGCACGTCATGCGGAATCCTCCCCGCCTGGAATTACCCGGCGATCTTTTCCAGTTCCTCCGCGATAACGCCTTTGAAGAGCGGAATCTTGTATTCATTCTTGGCCAGCGGCTGCGCGTCTTTTACCGCCGCCTCGGCAGCCCTGGCGATGGTGGCTTCATCCAGTCTGCTGCCGATAATGACATCCTCCACCGCTCTGGACCGCCACGGAATGGGGGCCGCCCCGCTCAGGAAGACCCGTCCGCCGGTAACGGTGTCGCCGTCGAACTGGAGCGCCAGTGCGGTTCCCGCGATGGCAAAATCCCATGACCGCCGCGTTCTGACTTTCCGGTAGGCACTCCGGAGTCCTTTCGGGGCCGCCGGTACAGCAATTTCCACCACCACCTCATCCGGCATCAGAAATGTTTCACTGGTTACAT
>JBEPXL010000756.1:0-2197 GCA_041641935.1 Desulfobacteraceae bacterium
TCATACACATTCTCCCCGACCACGATGGCGTCATCCACCACGATGCCGAGGACCACCAGAAAGGCGAACATGGAAATCATGTTGATGCTGACCCCGATGACCGGCAGGAACAGCATGCCGCCGGCAAAGGAGATGGCCATTCCCATCATGACCCAGAAGGCCAGCCGGTATTCGAGAAACAGCCCCAGGATGACCAGAACGATCACCACCGCCAGCGCCCCGTTTTCCAGCAGCAGGGTAAGCCGTTCGTCGTAGTCCCGGGCGCGGTTGCTGTCGATGCGGTACTGCACCCCCGGCGGCAGGGTGGTCTCGAAATCCTTCAGGATGGACTGGACGGCGGATGCGATTTCCAGCGGGGACTGACTGCCGACCCGGTAGATGCCCAGTTCCACCGACGGCTGCCGGTTGAACTGGGAATGGAACCCGGCTTCCTCGAATCCGTCGGTGATGCGGCCCAGGTCCGCCAGGGTGACGGTGGAACCGTTGTCGGAGGAGACAATGGCGATGTTGCCGAATTCCCCGGCCCACTGCTTGCGCTCCTTCATCCGCAGAAGGATTTCCCCCCGGTGGGTGTCGATGGCCCCGGCCGGAATGTCCCGGCTCGACTGTTCAATGATCCGGGCGACGTCGCCCAGGGTCAGGTTGTATTCCCGCAGGCGGCGGTGGGGGATTTCCACATGGGTGACATATTCGGGCACGTTTCCGATCTCCACCTGGGTAATCCGGTCGTCATTCAGCAACTGATCCCGGAGCCGTTCGGACAGTTTGCGAAGGGTCCAGATATCCACATTGCCGTACAGCCCGATTTCCATCACATCCCGCTGGCGCGACTGCAGCCGCACTTCGGGTTCCTCGATGTCCTCGGGAAAGGTACGGATGCGGTTGACGGCCTGGTCGATCTCCTGAAAAGCCTTCATCCGGTCCGTGCCGGAGACCAGTTCAATCTCGACGGTCCCCGATCCTTCCCATGCCGTGGAGGTCATTTCCTTGATGCCCTGCACGCCCCGGACCGCCTCCTCCACCGGCAGCAGAATCCCCTGTTCCACCTCCGCCGGCGCCGCCCCCGGATAGGTGACGGTCACTTCCACAATATCGAGCTGAAACTGGGGAAATACCTCTTTCTGAATCAGATAGGTCATCCAGATGCCGCCGCCGAGAAGGATGATCATCAGGAGATTGGCGGCGATGGGATTGCGGGCCATCCATTCGATGGGACCGACCCGGCGGTCCGGAGATTCCGGTGTCTGTGCATCCGTATTCTTCATGATCCGGCCTCCCCTGCGTCTGGTCTGTCCTCCGGATTCTCCGACCCGGCAATGTTCTGGTTCGACTGACTGTCCTCCCCTTGTACGCGGAGACTCGCGCCCTCGACGACTGTCGCCAGATTGGTGGTGACCACCCTTTCATCGCCCGCTAATCCGCTGCTGATATAGGCATGTTCCGCGTCACGGAAATCAATGGCGACCTCACGAATCGCCAGCTTTCCGTCTTCCATGACCCATACCGTGTCATTGTCATGAACATAATCCCGGGGAAGCCGGACGATATCGGGTATCTCTCTGGCTTTCATGCGGGTTTCCACAAAGGAACCGATCATCAGCGCGGGCATATCCGATGATCCGGTCCGGTATGCCAGGGGATCATCCACCGAAACCAGCACCCGCGCCATGCGGGTCTGTCCTTCCAGTTCACCGATCATTTTATAGAGATGACCTGTCCGGGTTGCGCCGTCGGGCCAGGAGGTGCGGTTTCGTATTTCCACTTCGGCTCCGGTCGGAGTCTCCGCATCGGGAAAGGAGAGCCGGTGCAGTTTTGAAAGGGGAACGGTGGCTTCCACCCAGTAGGTATTGAGACCCACCAGCCGTCCCAGTTCATCACCGGAGGATACCTGGGAACCGACATTGACGTTCCGGGAAAGAATATGGGCATCAAAGGGGGCCACTACGGTGGTTCTGTCCAGTTCGAGCCGGGCCTGTTCCACAGCGGTCCGGGCCGATTCCACCCGCGCCTTTGCGGCGTCAAGCTGGGGCTGACGGAGTACCAGCGCCTTGTTTTCCGCAGAGAGGGATTTGTTGTGAAGCCGGTACTCTTTTTCGGCGATCTGCTGACGCCCCATCTCGATTTTGAGGTCCGCATCGGCCTGCTGCAGTTCGCTTTTCCGCTGCTGCAGACTGTTGCGGTAGTCCGCCGGGTCGAT
>JBEPXL010000757.1:0-2197 GCA_041641935.1 Desulfobacteraceae bacterium
AGCCGGAGAAAAAGTCAACATCAACACCGCTTCCGCCGAAGAGTTGACAAAACTGCAACAGATCGGTCCCAAGAAAGCGGATCAGATTGTTGCATACCGGAACGCCAATGGTCCCTTTCAAAAGCCGGAGGATCTGAAAAATGTCAGCGGGATCGGAGACAAAATCTTTGAAATGAATCAGCATATGATCGTTATTTCGGATATGCCGGCCACGGTTACGCCTTCTCCAGAGAAAAAAGCCGATAAACCGGCAATGCAGAAAGAATCCACTACATCTTCAGGCAAAAACCAATCTTCCACGGGAACCGGGTCGGGTAAACAGAGCCACACATCCAACTGATCCAGAAATAATCATCATTGACCATTCTGCAAAAGACTGGTAAATAATGTTCCAGAGCAGGTCGGCGTTCGGATTGCCGGCCTGTTTTCGTCTGATCCCCTGCTTTTTCCCGTCTGCATGCAGCTTGCATGATCAAATTATTCTTGACAGTAAGCAGATAGTATGATGCATAACTGATCCTTTGCAGTATTGCGGGGGAAGGGTAGTATTTGGCATAAACGCTTTATTTTAAGATACTTACATGTTAAGGTGATATGGAAGTCACCAGGCGGAGCTATGCCCTTTGCCAATTTTGACCTGCAACAACAAAACGTTTTGTTTTTGACGCTTTCCATATAGATGAATCCGATTTCATACCAGGACTATCCCAGAGAACCGGTCGCTCTGGACAACCTGTCTGTTCCCTTCATGAAACAGGCTTCTTTTCTTCCACTGGCCCTGAACGGCTCCACCCTGCGGGTGGTGATGGATAATCCGGAAGATGAGGAAACGGTCGAGGCCCTTCAGTTTGCCTACGGTTTCGAAGTCGAGGTCTGCCGGGGAAAGCGGGAGGATATTCAGGAGGCGATCGAGCGACTCTACGGTGCGGGCAGCCAGTCCATCGAAACTATTATCGAGGAGGCAGGCCGGGATATATATGAAATTTCCGCAGATGCGGACGCCGATACAGAGCACCTCCGGGATATGGCGTCGGAGGCGCCGATTATCCGTCTGGTCAACCGGCTGATTCTGAATGCGGTGGAAATGCAGGCCAGTGATATTCATTTTGAACCCTTTGAAGATCAGTTCCGGGTGCGATACCGGATCGACGGTGTGCTTCATGAAGTGGAGTCTCCCCCCCGACGGCTCCAGGCTGCGGTCATTTCCCGTGTCAAGATCATGTCCAAGCTGGACATTGCCGAACGGCGGCTTCCCCAGGACGGCCGGATCAAGCTGAAGATCGCGGACCGGGAGATCGATTTTCGTGTTTCCACCATTCCGACGCTTTACGGCGAAAGCCTGGTCATGCGGATTCTCGACCGGGAGACCCTTGTTCTCGATCTGCAAAAGCTCGGTTTCCGCCATGACATGTTCGATTCCTACACCCGCCTGATTACCCAGCCGTACGGGATGATCCTGGTGACAGGGCCCACCGGCAGCGGAAAAACCTCCACCCTTTATACGACACTCGCCCGGATCAACTCTCCCGAGTCGAAGATCATTACCCTGGAAGATCCGGTGGAATATCAGTTGAAAGGGATCAACCAGATTCAGGTCAACCCGAAAATCGGACTCAACTTTGCCGGGGGACTCCGTTCCATTGTCCGTCAGGATCCGGATATTATTCTCGTAGGGGAAATCCGGGACCGGGAAACAGCGGAAATCGCCGTCCAGTCCGCCCTTACCGGCCATCTCCTGTTCAGTACACTCCATACCAACGATTCCGCAGGCGCCATTACCCGGCTGCTGGATATGGGGGTGGAGAATTTTCTGCTGAGTTCGACCCTGCTGGGCATCATGGCCCAGCGGCTGGTCCGGGTCAACTGCCTCGACTGCAACCGGCCGGTGCAGCCCGAGGAAAAGCTGGTCCGGGCCATGAATCTGACGGATGCGGAACGGGAAGAGATCATTTTTTATGAAGGAGCCGGCTGTGATACATGCCGTTCGACCGGTTTTAAAGGACGGACCGCCATATTCGAATACATGGAGGTGGATGAGCGAATCCGCAAGGCCATTGTGTCGGACGCAACCGCGGACACCATCCGGCAGACCGCTGTTGAAAAAGGAATGACGACACTGCGGGAGGATGGATGGCGGAAAGTCCGGGAAGGCGTTACGACCATTTCAGAAGTCCTCCGGGTCACCCTGGACAGTTGA
>JBEPXL010000758.1:0-2190 GCA_041641935.1 Desulfobacteraceae bacterium
TTTCAAATCGGTCAAAAAATGGATCACGGTAGGACGCCGTTTTTTCTGGGGCGGCCTTACGCTGAACCGGATCCACAAGACCCCCTGGGAGCCCTTTCTTCTGACGGAAACCTACGCCGATGAAATGGCCGCCATTCTCTTTACCACCGGCAGCACGGGGCCGGCCAAGGGGGTAGTCTACACCCACGGCATGTTTGACGCCCAGGTCCGGATGATCGAGTCCCATTTCGGCATTTCATCGGAAGAGGTTGATCTGCCCACCTTTCCGCTCTTTTCCCTGTTCGATCCGGCCCTGGGGATGACGGCCGTCATTCCGGATATGGACCCGACCCGTCCGGCGGATGTGGATCCGGAGAAGATCATCGAAGCCGTTCTGGATCAGGGGGTGACCAACATGTTCGCCTCTCCGGCCCTTATGAACCGGGTGGGACAGTACGGCAGAGAAGAAGAGATCAAACTTCCGTCAATCCGCCGGGTGATCTCTGCCGGTGCGCCGGTTACACCGGCCAACATCGAGCAGTTTTCCGCCATGATTTCAGAGGATGCCGAAATTTTCACACCTTACGGGGCAACCGAGGCCATGCCGGTTCTGTCCATCGGCAGCAGGGAAATACTGGACCAGACCCGCAAGTTCAGTGAACAGGGGTACGGCATGTGTGTCGGCCGGCCTGTAGATGATGTTGAGGTCCAGATCATCACCATCAGTGATGCCCCCATCGAAGAGTGGTCCGAGGATCTGATCGTGCCGGTCGGCGAAATCGGGGAAATTACCGTCAAAGGCGAAGTGGTCAGCCGCCACTATTATGACCGCCCCGAAGCCGAAGCCATGTCCAAGATTCATGACGGCAATGAAATCCGCCACCGGATGGGCGACCTGGGATGGCAGGACAACAAAGGCCGGGTCTGGTTCTGTGGCCGGAAAAGTCACCGGGTCATCACGGAAAACGGCACGCTCTATACCATTCCCTGTGAATCGGTCTTCAATAATCACCCGGCCGTCTACCGCAGTGCCCTGGTCGGTGTCGGAAGGCCGCCCAGCCAGAAGCCGATTATCTGCATTGAACTGAAAAACGGCGGCAAAGGAATCAACAAGGACAGGGTCAAGCAGGAACTTCTCAACATGGCCGCCACCAATATTCTGACCGAAGATATCAAAACCATTCTCTTTCCCAAGTCCTTTCCCGTGGATGTGCGCCACAACTCCAAAATTTTCCGGGAAAAGCTGGCCGAATGGGCACAGTAGCCGATGGAACCATACTGGTCACCGGCGGCGGCGGTTTTCTGGGCGGCGCTATTGTGCGGATGCTGGTTGACCGGGGCGAGACGGTCCGGAGCTTTTCACGACAGTTGTATCCGGAACTGGAAGCACTGGGTATTGAACAGATACAGGGCGATATTGCCGATCCCGACGCGGTGGACGCTGCCTGCGCCGGGGCTGAAGCGGTGTTCCATACGGCGGCGGTTCCCGGTGTCTGGGGCGACTACCGGTCGTTTTACCGGACCAATACCCTCGGCACGGAGAATGTCATTGCCGCATGCCGGAATCATCGCATTGAACGTCTGATCCACACCAGTTCTCCCAGCGCCATTTTTGATGGAAGGGATATGGAAGGGGTTGATGAATCCGTCCCCTACCCTGCTGCATACCACGCTCATTATCCCAAAACAAAAGCCCTGGCCGAACAGGCGGTTCTGGATGCGGTCCGGACGGGCCTGAAGGCGGTGATCCTGCGCCCGCATCTGATCTGGGGACCGGGGGACCGTCATCTCGTACCAAGAATTCTGTCGCGGGCCGGCAGCCTCCGGATTGTGGGTGACGGAACCAATGCGGTCGATACCATCTACATCGATAACGCGGCGGAAGCGCACATTCTGGCCGCTGAAAAACTGCGGACGAATCCGGAACTGTCAGGCCGTGTCTATTTTATCAGTCAGGATGATCCCCGCCCGCTGTGGGACATGGTCAACGACATCCTCAAAGCCGGGGGTAAACCGCCGGTGACGAAAAAAATCTCCCACGGCACAGCCCGGCGCATTGGTGCAGTGCTGGAATCTCTCTACAGAATCCTCCACCTTCCCGGAGAACCCCGGATGACCCGCTTCATCGCCGATGAACTGGCGACTGCTCACTGGTTTGACATCACGGCTGCAAAGCGGGATCTGGGATACGTGCCACAGGTTCCTACAGAA
>JBEPXL010000759.1:0-2185 GCA_041641935.1 Desulfobacteraceae bacterium
GTAGTCCCGGAACTGCCCGGAAACCGAGCAGACCACCCCCGGCAGGATGGCAATCTTCCGTTCCAGCGCCTGCCGGTAGAGCGTCGCGCCGTCCGCGCCACGGGGCAGCTGCACCCAGAGCAGCGAGCCGCCCCGGGGAACCGCCAGCCGCGTTCCCGGCGGAAAATACTGTTCGACGGCCAGCGCGGTTTTGGTCATCTGCTGCCGGATTTTCTGCCGCAGCGACCGGAGATGCCGTTCGGCAGAGCCGTCTGCCAGAAAGCGGGCCATTACATACTGATCCAGCATGGCGGTACAGACCGTTGTACCGGCTTTGAGGCGGAGAACCTTTTCCCGGAACCGCTTTCCCGGAATGGCCCACCCGATCCGGAATCCCGGCGCGAGGGTCTTGGAAAATGATGAACAGGTCATTACCAGATCCTTCCGGTCGAACTGTTTCAGCAGGGCAGGCCGCCGGTTTCCTTCAAAGAACATTTCCCCGCAGATATCATCTTCGATTACCGGAATCTCCCGCCGGTTGAGAAGCCGCACCAGCCGTTCCTTCCGTTCGTCGGACATGAGCGCCCCCAGTGGATTCTGAAAATTGGGCATGAACAGGCAGCACTGCACCGGTGTTTGTTTCAGAATCTCTTCCAGTGCGTCAGCATCCACGCCGTCCCGGGGATGCGTCGGAATCTCCACAACTGTAATGCCCAGTTCCCTGAACAGTTGCAGAAATCCAAAGTGGGTCGGGGCTTCAATGGCCAGTATGTCTCCAGGGCTGAGAACCGCCTGCAGACAGAGGGATACCGCCTCCGAGCAGCCGTTGGTAATGATGATCGCTTCCGCCGAAGCGTCCGGCATCACGCCAAGGGTCCGCCGTGCGATCTGCCGCCGGAGTTCCGCGTCACCCTGGGGAACGCCGTAGCCGATCCGCTTCTCCATTTCCGCGGCGGACAGGGTTTTCAGAATGCGGGTAAAGCGGCGGAAGGGAAGAAGTGCCGGCGCGGTGGCGGAAGAAGCCATCGAAAGGATGCCGGGGGTATGCATGGCTGTCAGCACGGAATTGACCATGCCGTCCAGTTCCACCTTCCGGGGTTTTGCCGGTTTTCCGGTCGCGTGGACCGGAGGACGAAAACTTTTCAGGGAAACCGGGCGGACATAGTACCCGGACCGGGGCCGGGCCTCGATCAGACCCACAGTTTCCAGTTCCACGAAAGCCTGATAGACGGTGGAAATACTCAGTTGCAACCGGCGGTGCAGTTGCCGGATCGAGGGCAGTTTTTCACCGGGCTGATAGGTTCCGTTCCGGATCTTTGTTCCGATCTCCTCTGCCAGATGCTGATAGCGAAACTGTTTTTCATCCATTTATTCTTCCCGTCCATCTGTTATGCCTGTTTTTGTGGAAATCTGTATCTGTTTTCCCCATACCAGATCCGGTAGCGTAGGGGCAAACAGAAACAGGAAAGGAAGGAACCGATGGATATTCAGCATCTGCTGGCGGAGAGAACAACGAAGATGGGAACCAATGCAATCCGGGAAATCCTGAAGGTGGTTTCCCAGCCGGGGATGGTTTCGCTTGCGGGAGGCATTCCCGCACCGGAGAGTTTTCCCCTGTCGATCATCAGCGAACTGACCGCTGCTGTCATGGAGAAATACGGACCGGCGGCGTTTCAGTACGACCGGACCGAAGGCTTTGCGCCGCTGCAGGAGGCGCTGTCCGGCTATCTGGCGGAACAGGGAATTCCGGCGGCGTCCGGTGAAATACTGGTGGCCAGCGGTTCCCAGGGGGTGCTGGACGCGATCGGCAAGGTGCTGATTTCCAGAGGCGACCGGGTGGCGGTGGAATCACCGACCTATCTGGGGGCGCTTTCCGCCTTCAATCCCTACGAGCCGGAATATGTCTGCATGGAAACCGATGACGGCGGTCTGCTTCCCGAAGCCCTGGAGCGGGTTCTCCGCCAGGGGGTCAAGTTCGTCTATCTGGTTCCTACATTCCAGAATCCCACCGGAAGAACCCTTTCCCTGGAACGGCGGAAAGCGGTGGCCCGGCTGCTGCAGCGGTATGATGCGCTTCTCGTGGAGGATGATCCCTACAGCGCTCTCCGGTACAGTGGCGCGTCTCTGCCGCCGGTCAAAACATTTGCACCGGAACATGTGATCTACGTTTCCACTCTTTCCAAGATATTTGCTCCGGGACTCCGGA
>JBEPXL010000760.1:0-2183 GCA_041641935.1 Desulfobacteraceae bacterium
CGAGTACACCGGCTTTACAACGCTTCCAATTCCGGAGTATCGGAAAACCGGGCAAGGAGGAAAAAGCCCTGATCACAACCATCGCCTGCCCGCGATATATCGAGTTCGGCACCCGGGTTCACATCGAAGGGATGGGGGAATATACCTGCGAAGATCGGATGAACTTTCGGTATCGACATCAGAATCGATTCGATATTCTGGTGAACGAAAAGAAACAGGCGCTCCAATTCGGGGTTCAACAGTTGGCCTATGAAATCATAGAACAGTAAACGGGGGGGGCATCGGAGGCACTGAACATCTTCCCGGTTCCGTTTCCCTGGACCACAAAAAAGGTCATCCGCTTCAGCAGCGGATGACCTTTTTTAATGATTTGATATATTAGGCGCGGTTAACGGATAATTAATTACTCACCGGCCCGTCCGTCGTCACAGGCATCTCCGACACCCATGTCTCCGGGTCGGGCGTGTTCCGGGGTATTGTCCATCACACAGACATCGCTGTCGGCAGATCCGATTTCCGCGACCATATCTTTGGCCGTGACGGTAATCGGCTCCATTTCGGCGAGCCGTTTGAGTTTCTGATACCGCTCCACGTATTGTGCTTCCAGAGTGGCCCGAAGCCGCTTCGATTCTTCAGGAAAGGACTTCTCCAGGGCCGCGTAGCGGATTTCTCCGGAGAGAAATTCCTGGAGGCTGCCGTCCGGCTCTTTGGATTCGAGAACAAACGGATTCTTGCTTTCCTTCTTCAGCAGCGGGTTGTACCGATACAAGGGCCAGTATCCGGATTTCACCGCCAGGTTCATTTCCTCCTGGGTTTTGCCCATGCCCCGTTTGATGCCGTGGTTGATGCAGGGCGAATAGGCCATGATCAGCGACGGACCGTCATAGGCTTCGGCCTCCCTGAAAGCCTTCAGGGTCTGGTTCTTATTGGCGCCCATGGAGACCGAGGCCACATAGGCGTAGCCGTAAGACATGGCGATGGCGCCCATATCCTTCTTGGCGGTTTTCTTTCCGGAGGCCGCGAACTTGGCGATGGACCCGGTGGGCGTGGCCTTGGAAGACTGACCGCCGGTATTGGAATAAACCTCGGTGTCGAAGACCATGATATTGATGTCCTCTCCGGTGGACAGGACATGGTCGACGCCGCCGAAGGCGATGTCGTATGCCGCCCCGTCGCCCAGAAAAACCCAATAGGATTTCTTGGTGAAATGGCCTTTCATGGCCAGGATCTCCGAAAGGAGTTTATTGTCCGGATACTCGGGCAGCAGTTTCTTCAACTGATCCCCATATTTTCTGGACCCTTCGGCATCCTTGATGTTGTCGAGCCAGCCCTGAAGCGCTTCCTTGACTTCCTGAGGCACATCGGTGGACAGGGCTTCCTGAACCAGGTCCGCCAGTTTCCGGCGCTGCTGAAGAGCGCCCAGGAACATCCCGTAGGTGAACTCGCCCGGGTCCTCGAACAGGGAGTTGCCCCAGGTCGGACCGAACCCGTCCTTGTTGGTGCAGTAGGGAATGGAGGGCGCGCTGCCGCCCCAGATGGAAGAGCAGCCGGTGGCGTTGCCGATCACCATTCGTTCGCCGTACAGCTGGGTCAACAGCTTGGCGTAGGGGGTCTCCCCGCATCCGGCGCAGGCCCCGTTGAACTCCAGGAGCGGCTGATAGAACTGGCTGCCCTTGAGGGAATCCCGCTTCATGACGTCTTCCCGAAGCGGCAGAGATTCGCAGTAGTCCAGGTAGGGGACCTCTTTTTCCAGCTGGGTTT
Organism: Desulfobacteraceae bacterium; assembly: GCA_041641935.1. GTDB lineage: Bacteria > Desulfobacterota > Desulfobacteria > Desulfobacterales > Desulfococcaceae > JBEPXL01. The sequence continues at coordinate 1,762 of JBEPXL010000760.1, forward strand.
CGATGGGTTTCATCACCAGGGCCTTCTTCTTGGCCGGGCAGATGTCGGCGCAGTTGCCGCAGCCCATGCAGTCCTGGCTGTAAACCTGAATCCGGAAGAGATATTCTTTGAGTTCCTTTCCGGTGGCCTTTTTGGCCTCCAGACCCTCCGGCGCGTTCTTCAACTCATCTTCGGTGAGCAGAAAGGGTCGGATGGTGGCATGGGGGCAGACCATGACGCACTGGTTGCACTGAATGCAGTTGTCCATGATCCATTCGGGGACATTGATGGCGACACCGCGTTTTTCGTACTTGGTGGTGCCCACGGGGAAGATGCCGTCGGGCGTAAACGCGCTGACCGGCAGTTTGTCGCCTTTCTGGGCGTTCATGGGCCGCATGACATTGGTGATCCACTCCGGCTCGTTCTTGGCTTTGAGGTCTTTT
>JBEPXL010000761.1:0-2180 GCA_041641935.1 Desulfobacteraceae bacterium
TCCATTGTGCTAAAATCGACAACCGTTTCCGAACCGCTTACGGTTACCAGCGCGCCGCTGTCGATGAGTAATGAACCGGCAAAGGCAAATGAATCAATAAAAGGATAATTGCCGGAAAGAACCACAGGAATCTGCGCTGTATCCCCTGAAGATGGAGTATTTCCTGCAACCCAGTTTGCCGCGTTATTCCAGTCTGTGTCTGCGTCACCCGTCCATACAACAAGAGCAGACGCTGCATGGGCAGAAACACCTGTGAACAGCCAGAACACCGGAACAAGCCATACAATGAACAATAAACTGATCCAACGTTTGGATGAACCTGACATGATATCCCTCCTCATTGCGGAAGCGGTTCATTTTCCGGCGGGTCCGGAAAAAACGGAAGTTCGGATATATTATCCAGAAGATTGTCTTCCTGTAACACTTCCATTACCTGATCCACCTGTTCCAGTGCCGCACCGGTCTGCCCGATTTCCTGCTGGGCCTGAATAATATCGGGTACATCGGTTCTGTCTCCCAGATCATCCCCCGCCATCTCCGGCGGAACGAGCTGATCCTCCCCAACGCGAACGCCCTGATAATCCACATCGACATCCTGTTCCCGCGCCAGTTGCCCTTCAGCACCCTCAAACATGAATTCCTGGATCATCATCTCGATCTGCTCCGGCGGCAGCGTATCCACTACTGTCGGCAGATCCCCGGCCTCCACCAGGGCCTGTTCAAAATCGCTGAGCAGGACGGCTTTGACTTCACAGTCGGTAATATCGGTGATTTCCTCTTCACAGGGCGCTGTCAGGCTCACCACTCCCAGCAGGGTATCTTCCAGTGCCGTCACCCGCGTAAAATCTTCCCGCGTCTCTACAACAAAGTCGGACCCTCTTACCCCCACGATGGCCGTTTTGGTCTTCACCTTGAAATCCGTCTCGCGAAATCCGGTCAGTTTCCTCACCAGACACCGGATTTTTCCGATTCCCAGGCTGATAAAGGACAGGCGGCTCTGCTGACCTTCTTCATCATAAATGCTTTCATTGAGCGTCAGAAGCGTATCCGTGGCCAGGGTAACGGTACTGCCGTCGTTCAGTTCGAAATTGACCTTTCCGTCTTCGCGGGTCACCAGTGTATCCCCCTTGAACAGCGGCAGCCCCTGACGGATCACATACGCCAGTTCCGGGTCATCGGCATGAAAAACAAGCACCGTTCCCTGCACCAGCTGCACTTCACCAATCGGGTTGCCCAGTCCGGGCTGAAAGGTTTCTTCGATGACCGGGTCTTCGGAAACCTCCGTCCGGGCAGCGGCAAAACCGGGAAGCACCAGAATGAGCGCCAGGAATACAGCAACCCCTGTGGACATACCGGCACGATATATTGTCATGAATGCTGTCATAACCGTTTCGTCTCCATTGTTAATACGTTACCGTTACGGATAGCGTTGCCATATTGCGGGTATATTCAAAGTCGTTGATGTTGGAGTCATTCCGGATGTACTTGTATTCACCGAGAATGCCGAGCCATTCATAGAAAAGCGTACGGGAAAGCGATGCAGACACGATATACCGTTCATCGCTGCGGCTGACACCGTAGAGTTCATCCACATTGTCATAATCCCTGTCCTGATACTGCCCCGCAAGGCCGAATTCCAGTTCCCAGGGCATCTCCAGATAGACGGCAAGTGCCAGACGCCACCGTTCGAAATCCTGATCCGCCGCGGATGCGCTGTAGTCTTCATACCCGAGACCTGCATAGAGGCGGCCCCGGTCCGACAGGATCTGGTATGAGCCATCCAGAAAAAGCTCATTGCTGTGGCCGGAGCGGTCGCTTTCTTCAAAATAGGTGTTGTCGTGGTAGCGATAGGTCAGCCGGGTCAGCAGCCGGTCGCTGATCTGCCAGAGCATTTCGGGTTCCAGGCGGTGCTGCCGGAGATAACTGTCGCCGTCATTCCAGAAATAGGCGGGAAAGTAGTTCATGCGAAAGGTGAAGGGAGTGAAATGGTACGAGCCGTAAAGGTGAAAGATCGATCCGGTGAGGTCGAAATCATCCAGATCGTCATACCAGATCTGGTAATGGCTGTATCCGGCGCCGAGAAGGAAGGTGTCCCGGATCAGTGCATTATACTTGCCGGAGAAGTAACCCAGTGTGGCCCAGTCGGATTCATCGGAAGGCAGATCGAGGTCATCGGGTTC
>JBEPXL010000762.1:0-2177 GCA_041641935.1 Desulfobacteraceae bacterium
GCAGGGGCTTATCAATGTCCGGCTGCTCGAACCGTCCATTGTGGTCGATCTGAAATATGCCAAAGCGGACAACTTCATGGGCACCGACATTTACGGCGATTTCAAACGGGCCTATCTTCGCCCTGAAGCGGCATGGAAGCTCGTCAGAGCCAATGAACTTCTTCGGGAGCGCCGCCCGAACTTGCGCATTCTGGTGGGCGACGCGATCCGCCCCCGCTCGGTTCAGCGCAAAATGTGGCAGCTGGTCGCAGGCACCCCCATGCAGCGGTATGTCGCGAATCCTCAATCGGGTTCGATGCACAACTACGGTGCTGCGGTGGATGTGACCCTCTTTGATGCGGAGACCGGGGAGCGGCTCGACATGGGGACTCCGCTCGACTACTTCGGGCCTTTGGCTCAGCCGAAACTCGAAGAAAAGTTCCTTCGCCAAGGAAAATTGAGCGCAGAACAGATCGAAAATCGCCATATTCTGAGGGATGTCATGATGGATGCGGGATGGCATCCGCTCAGCATCGAATGGTGGCACTTCATCGCTTTTCCGAAAGCGCATATCCGCCAGAAATATTCGATTATCGAGTGACAATGCACTCGGTTTCAGGCCGATCGATCCGGCCGGTAATCAGGATTGCGGATGAACACCTTCAACCATCTTTTGGAACCCAGCCCGGAAGGGATTTACTGCCGGACCGGTGGTTTTCACATCGACCCCCGGCAACCGGTGAAGCGCGCCGTAATCACCCACGGCCATGCGGACCATGCAAGGTGGGGATGCGAATCCTACTTTTGCACTCACGAGAGCAGGGGGCTTCGGTCCGGTGCGGCCGGTTCTGGTTTTCGAAATCGCCTTTGAAGGGATTCAACCCTCCACCCGCCACAAATCCGGCGTGGCGGTGCGCTTTCCCCGCATTCACCGATGGCGCCGTTACAAAAAAGTGGAAAATGCAAATACCCTCAATTCGCTCAAGGCGCTGCTGCCGGACTGATCCATTTTCGTAGATTCGCTCCCCGCCTCCACAGGTGGAATGCCTCTGAAAGAAGGGATCTGGGATAACGTGATTGTGTTTTTCACCGGGATGATAGTTTCAGGATAGAACCGAAACTCACGGGAAAGATCCAATCCGCCATGTAGCAATACGACATCGCAGCCAAAGTTCTGATCGACTCGTGCAGGGATGACATCATCCGGTACCTGTTGGATCTTACGGTTCATCAAAGCCGGTTGATGGCACCCCTGCCCCAGGAGACAGTCAGTCCGAAGCAAGTCGACTATCCCGTTCTGGCGACGGATCATGAAGGCCGGGACCAGCTGATCGTTTTGGACATTCAGACCGCTAAGATGTAACGGTACCGTTGCATCTGCTCGATTATCGAATCCGATACCTGGTAAAACACCAGGTGGAGGCGCAAACCTGTGTGCTCCTTTTTCGCGCATCAGTGTCTGCAACGGATTGGTATGGGGACCGGGAAGTCCGTTTTCGCTACAGGCTGGTCAAGATCTACGAAATGGACGCACAGGGGGTCGTTTCAGGAGGCCCGATCTGTATGCTTCCTTTTGTGTTGTGCCCCTGATGAAGGGCGGCGCGGACTGTTTTGATCAGGCCGAGGCGATCATCTACGGCAGCGAGCTGGAAGGACCGGTAAAAACCGACATGCTCCATATGCTGCGAAACAACAAATTCAGCACCGAAGCCTTGGGGTCCTGCCACAGCTATGAGGTTGCAGAGAGGAATTGCTTGCCGTGACGCCGCCCAAGGCTGCGGCCTGGCCTCGCCGGTTTTCGATGCGCCACCGGGTAGTGCCGAGGACAAAACCCCTGCACCTGCCGCTCCTATAAAATTGCGTCGCGAAAGCTTCATTGCATCTCCTAAGTCTTATGGTTAAGAGTTTCGGGTGTCCGCCTGTCTCTCCAGCCTTCTGATCTCTTCAGCGATTATCTCCGGATTTTCCGCCGCTTTGCCGATGAGAATCCATTCCATTGAGAGTTTATGGATCTGAAAAACAATATAAATGGCCAGGAACAAAAGAAGAATGCCGGTGCAGGGCAGGAGAATGCCGCTCTGGTGCCGGGCTGTGATGAGTAGGGAAAAAATCAGGCTGATCAACGCCAGATCGGTGATTTCCGCATAACAGATAAGGGCGAAGGTGTGAAGGATCCATCGCCGGTATAAATACGGACC
>JBEPXL010000763.1:0-2176 GCA_041641935.1 Desulfobacteraceae bacterium
AAACCTGCGCTCCCTTTATCAGGAAATGAAATCCTTTGCGCTGGAATACCGGATCACCCGGAAGCGTTTCCTGATGCAGTCCGCCTTTAATGCCGCATTCCGCCTGCGCAGAGAAATTGATGCCGCCCCGGATCTCACCGCGAAACAGTTAGAGGAACTCAACACACTGCTGGATCGCTGGCAGGCCAGCGCGGAAAAAATCCTGGCTGTGGATGTCGCCATCCGGGCGACCTTCCGTGACTTTGCCCTGCAGGCGGAAGCCGTTGAACCAGTGTCCACCGCACTGATCCGCATGGTGAAAGAGGATGTCCGTCAGGCCCAGACGCGGATCAGTCGCGCGTTGCAGACGGCGCTCATCCTCATGGTGGTGGTGCCGCTGGCGGGACTGCTTCTGGCAGTGCAGACCGCCTGGATGCTCAACAACAGCATCACCCGCAGAATCGTGCGACTGACGGGGACCGCCGATGAACTCCGGAAAGGCAACCGGAATGTCCGTGCCGGGGAAGAAGGAAGGGATGAACTGAGCCGCCTGGCCCGCACCTTTAATGTCATGGCCGCCCACATTCAGGAACTGATCGACGATCTGGAGCAGAAAGTCGATCAGCGTACCGCGGAACTTGCGGAAAGCGAACGGCGGTTCCGGCAGCTGTTTGAACACTCCAGCAGCGGAGTGGCCGTTTTAGAGCCGATCGAAGGGGGAAAGGATTTTATCTTTCGCGATATCAACAACGCACTGGAACGCATCGAGAGTGTCAGCCGCCAGGATATACTGGGGCAGAAGGTGACCGAAGCCTTTCCCGGCATCCGCGACTTCGGCCTGCTTGAAATTCTCAATACGGTATGGCGGACGGGGCAGTCCCGGCGCCAGCCGCTCCGGTTCTATTCCGATGAACGGATCAGCGGATGGCGGGAGGGAACCATTTACAAACTCCCGACCGGGGACGTGGTGGCCGTGTATGATGACATGACGGCCCAGCGGCAGGCGGAGATGGAAAAACGGGCGATGGAGACGAGACTGCAGCGGGCCCAGAAAATGGAGGCCATCGGCCTGCTGGCGGGCGGTGTTGCCCATGATCTCAACAATATCCTGTCCGGCATCGTCAGTTATCCGGAACTGATTCTCATGCAGCTGCCGGCGGAAAGCCGTCTGCGGAAATCCGTCAAAGCCATCCAGGAGTCAGGGCAGCGGGCGGTGGAGGTTGTCGCGGACCTCCTCACGGTGGCGCGGGGTGTTGCCAGTGTCAAAACGCCAGCCAGTCTGAACGCCCTGCTCCTGGAGCATCTGAATTCTCCGGAGCACAGAAAAATACAGTCCCTGCACGACAACGTCCTCTGTCTGACCCGGCTCGATCCGCAACTGAAGAATATCCAGTGTTCACCGATTCATATCAAGAAATGCATGATGAACCTGCTGAGCAATGCAATGGAAGCGGTCGAGGGGGAAGGACAGATAGTCATTGCCACGGAAAACCGGGAGATGGATGAACAGGCCTCCTGGAAACACGGGATTGAAGCAGGAGCGTATGCGGTGATCCGGATTCAGGATACAGGAAAGGGAATATCCGAAACGGATCTGGAGCATATTTTCGAACCCTTCTACACCAGAAAGGTGATGGGCATCAGCGGAACCGGCCTGGGACTGGCTGTGGTCTGGAACAGTATGCAGGATCATGGCGGCACGGTACTGGTGGAAAGCGGTCCCGGAGGAACTTCCTTTGAACTTCTGTTTCCGGTTTCAACAGGGGACATTATTCCGGAACGGAAAAACGGCGGCATTGAATCCCTGAAAGGACGGGGCGAAACCATTCTGGTCGTGGACGATGAACCCCAGCAGCAGGATATTGCGGCCAGCATCCTGAAGGTGCTCGGATACCGCGTGGTGTGCGCGGGTTCCGGCGAGGAAGCGGTGGCGCATATGAAACAGCATCAAGCCGATCTGGTTCTGCTGGATATGATCATGCTGCCGGGTATCAATGGTGCGGAAACATACCGTCGTATTCTGGAAATTCATCCGGACCAGAGAGCCTTGATCGTCAGCGGGTTTTCCGAAACCGAAGATGTGAATCAGGTCCGCCGAATGGGGGCGCGGGGATTTCTGAAAAAACCCGACGCCATGCATCAGCTCGGGCGGATGGTGAAGAATGCATTGTATGATGACGTCATCTGCACCGAAAAT
>JBEPXL010000764.1:0-2170 GCA_041641935.1 Desulfobacteraceae bacterium
AGGATACGGTTTCCGTGCCGTTTCTGGGTTCTGTTCCGGCAGGAAGCCCCGAAGAAAAAACGGCATATGATCATGACGCCGTTACTGTGGATCACAAATTACTCGAAGGCGTCTCCACAGGTCATCAATTGTTTGCTTTGAAAGTCGAAGGGGATTCCATGATCGGACGCGGGATTCATGACGGCGACTGGATTGTTGCGGATGCGGATGCAACAGCCCGGGAAGGTGACATCGTGGTAGCGCTGATCGATGGACGGACCACCTTGAAAACCCTTGCCGGACAGAAAGGCAGTTTTTATCTGAAGGCGGAAAATCCAGACTGCGGGGACTGGATTCCCCTGGAGAATCTGTTGATCCAGGGCGTTGTGAAAACGCTTCTCAGGCGGATAAAATGACGAAATGACGACTGCCGACAACAAAAAGGACATTGTGAAGGCGCATGCTTCAGCGCCGCCGGGGATGCTGTTCTATGATTCACCGGCTTCCATACGCAATGACGCCGCTATCGCCGGTTATGCGCCCGCCATTGAACGCGCATGGCGCGAAATGAAACTGCATGGCGTGCTTTGTCTGGATGGCCGTCCGGTTCTGTACCTGAAGGAATCCGGCAGGCCCTTTGCAATGCCGGAACGGCTTCGGCTTCAGAAACTTTTCTGGAATCAGGGTCTGGCAAATGTCCTCATCCTGGCTGATCCGGTATCCGTTTATATCTATTCGGGTCTGGTGAAACCAGGCAAAGATCAGCCGGATGGAAAAGCAGCGGATGCTGCACTCATCGAGACGCTGGAAAAAGCCGAATATGTCCGCCGCATCCAGACCTTTTACCACGGTCTGGCCACAGGAAACTTCTACGAAAACAACCGGAATTATTTCCATCCTGATCAGTCGGTGGATTCGTGGCTGCTGAAAAACCTCCGCGATTTCCGGGATGATTTAATCAGAGGGGATGCCGGACTGCCCATCAGCAAGGCCCATGCCTTTATCGGTCGCATCCTTTTCCTCTGTTATCTGCTGGATCGGGGAATCGTGTCCATCGGCAAACCGGACAGAGGCGAAACGGGAACCCTGCTTCTTGCGGATCAACTGACAGCGCGTTCCCCTGCTGTGCAAATCGACTATCTTTATGATCTCTTCGATACGCTCAAGGATCGCTTCAACGGCAACATGTTCGATCAGGATCTCGATGCTGAAAAGAAGCTGATCCGCCCACATTTTCACAAGCTGCTGCTTTTTATAGAGGGCCACCATGTCAAAAGCGGTCAAATGACCTTCTGGCCGTATGACTTCAAGATGATCCCCGTTGAAACCATCAGCGCCATTTATCAGGACTTTCTGGCAGCCGAAAAACCGAAAGATCAGAAAAAGCGCGGTGCATTTTACACCCCGCGATTTCTTGCGGAAATGGTCGTGGACATGGCCGTGCGCAAAGAACCGGATGCGTGGAACTGGACTTTTTTTGACCCGGCCTGCGGATCAGGCATTTTTCTCGTGATCCTGTTCAATCGTCTGGCCGCGTATCACCTGTCCCGGCTGGATCAGGCGCCGTACACCCGAAAGGCCGAAACCCTTCAGGCTGTTCTCAGAAACCAGATCCGTGGAGTGGATATCGAAGAAACAGCGTGCAGAATCGCCTGTTTCAGTCTTTACCTGGCGTACCTCGATTTTTTCGATCCGCCGGATATCGAAAAATATATCCGGCAGACAGGCGAAAAGCTGCCAAGACTGCTGGATTACGGAGATGATCCGGAAAACCCGGCCGCTGATATCCCGGTGATCCGCAAGGCCGATTTTCTTTCCGATGAAATGATTGCGGCGGAGCAATTCGACTGCATCCTCGGCAACCCGCCCTGGGAAGGACGCGGGACCAAGCAGCTTGCCCTGAAATTCCTGCAGAAAGCACCGCTCTGTTTAAGAAAAGAGGGAACAGGATGCCTGCTGCTGCCGACAAAAATCCTTCAGAACCAGACGGATGCCTTTCAGGCGGAATGGCTTCGCAAGGTAACACTGGAAAAGGTGCTGCAGTTGGCGGATTATCGAAAACTCCTGTTCCAGAATGCCAGAACGCCTGCATTCATCGCCCGATTTAAAGATACGCCGCCGGCAATGGCGCAGCATCGTGTTGAATTTGCTGCCCCGAAATTCAATCGCAATGGTCTCCGACAGGGCGCAA
>JBEPXL010000765.1:0-2170 GCA_041641935.1 Desulfobacteraceae bacterium
TCATGCCCATCCGAACAGGGTACGAATCATGTAATAAATCAGCGGAATGGCAATGGCCGGAAGAATGTTGCCGACCCTGATCCGTTTGAACTCCATCATGTTGAAACCGATGGCCGCGATCAGCAGGCCGCCCACAGCGGACATCTGGGCGATGACCGATGGAATCAGAAACGGTTTGATCAAAGACGCCAGTAGCGTAATCATCCCCTGATAGAGAAAGACGGAAAAGGCCGAAAAGAGAACACCGAGTCCGAAAGTGGAGGCAAAGATCACCGACGAAACCCCGTCCAGAACGGATTTGGCGAACAGGGTCTGGTGATTCCCCGTCAGACCGCTCTCCAGCGAACCGACAATGGCCATGGAGCCGACACAGAAAAGAAGGCTGGCGGCGACAAAGCCCCGGGCAAAGGAGCCGTCCCCGGCTTTGGCAAACTTCGATTCCAGCCAGCGCCCCAGCTGCTCCAGGCGGTCTTCAATCCGGAAAAACTCGCCGATGACACCGCCGATGGCCATGCTGAAGATGACCAGCAGAATATCGTTGGTCTGCAGCGCGCCTTTCAGACCGATCAGGACCACCGAAAGGCCGATCCCCTGCATGACCGTATCCATATAGCTTTTGGGAATGCCGCCCTTGAGGATCAGCCCCGACAGGCTGCCGACGAGAATGGCAAGTGTATTGACAACGGTTCCGAACATGGCAGTTCTCCTCAGTTTCCCTGAAGTTTCCGGAGCGCCAGAAACTTTTCCCGGGCGCTGCCCCTGGCCAGTGCGGTTCTGGCCATTTCGGTTCCCTTTGCATAGTTCTCCGCAAAACCGGAAATGTAGAGCGCCGCACCGGCATTCATGCAGAAGAAATCGGCCTCCGGTGTATCATACGCACCGTTTAATACATTCAGAATCCGTTCGGCGTTGTCATGGGCCGTCCTGCCGCTGGCGATCCGGGAAACGGGAGTGGTTTTGAGGTCGAAATCTTCAGGCGTGACCTCATAGGTGTCAATCTTGCCCTCCCGGAGTTCCACCACCCGGGTCGGTCCGGACAGGGAAAACTCATCCATTCCCTGATCCCGGTCGATACCCTCGACCCGGCCGAAGGGGGACAGTGCCCCCGCCATGCCGATCTCCTTCAGCACGTCGATCAACTGGTCGCAGACCTTTGGCGAATAGGCGCCGATCACAATCCGGCTGGTCTGTTCACAGGGACGGGTCAGGGGGCCGATAATGTTGAAGGCCGAGGTAAAGCGCATGGACCGGATGAGCCGCGCCCAGCCGGATTTCAGGAATGCCTCTCCGGGCAGATAGCAGATGCCGTGTTCCCGCAGGCACTGTTCCGCAAGGGAGAGGTCGGCGTTGAGATCGATGCCGAGAATTTCCAGAATATCCGATGCGCCCGAAACACCCGTCACCAGCCGGGCCCCTTTTTTGGCAATCGGCAATCCGCAGGCCGCCGCAATCAGGGCCGCCGGTGTGGAGCAGTTGACGGTTTTGACGGGATCAGAACCCGTTCCGACGATATCGCAGACCGGCCCTTCGGTGGCTGCATGGATTTTCGCCGTATCGTACCGGTCCAGTGCATCCCAGGCCCCGGACAGTTCTTCGGTGGACGGTCCCCGGGCAATGTGCACCATCAGAAATGCTCCCTGCTGGAGTTCCGGCTGTTCATTCAGGATAATCTGCCGGTATGCTTCACATGCCTCGTCCCGTGACAGGTAATCACCGGCCGCCACTTTGCAGATGAGACGGCCAAATTCTCTCAGTTGTTTTTCTGAAGACATGGTATCCCTGTATCGTGTAAAATGAAATGGTGAATAAAAAAAGCAGCCACTGCGGCTGCCCTTCCATGCGCTTGTCTGATGTGCTGTTGAACCGGTTTGATCTACACCATTTCCACAATAAATTTCAATACTTTTCCCTGAAGAATCTGCGGCAGTACCGAAGGAACCTCGTCCAGGGTGATCCGCTCCTGAATCAGCAGGGATGCCGTGTTGGCATGGTCACTCAGAATGTCCAGCGCCCTGAGCATCTGCATACGGGTGCAGCCGTACGCGCCGACGATCCGGAGCTGCCGGTAGTGAATTTCATTGAGAAGGGCGGCGGGAACGGATGCGCCGTCGGTGAGTCCGCTGAAAAGACAGAAACAGCCGCCGGTTTGCAGGCGGGACAATCCGTCTTC
>JBEPXL010000766.1:0-2168 GCA_041641935.1 Desulfobacteraceae bacterium
AGCAGGGAGACCGCGCAGGTCATCGACGCGGCCCGGAAGGCTGACCGGCTGCTGGGGGTGGATATTTCCTACCGGTATCTGACAGCCACCCGGCAGATTGTGGAGCGGCTCCGGAACCGGGAAATCGGCGAGGTCTTCGCCGTGGATCTGGTATTCCACAACGCCTACGGTCCGGACAAATCATGGTACTACAACGTGGCCGAAGCCGGCGGGGGATGTGTCATCGATCTCGGCATCCATCTGGTGGATATGGTCCTCTGGGCGCTCGGCTTTCCGGACGTGAAGCGGGTATCGAGCCGTCTGTACCAGTCCGGAAAACCGGTCGGAACCGATCGTGTGGTGGAAGACTACGCCGTTGCGCGGCTGGATCTGGCAACCGGCGTCATGGCGAATCTGGCCTGTTCCTGGAATCTCAACGCCGGCTGTGATGTGATCATCCGGGCCGATTTCTACGGAACCGACGGCGGGCTCACCCTTCGCAATATCAACGATTCCTACTATGATTTTATCGCGGAACACCATCGCAGAACGGACCGGGAACGGCTCTGCGATCCGCCGGACGCCTGGGGAGGGCGTGCGCCGGTGGCATGGGCGCGGCAACTGGCGCAGGATCGCCGGTTTCACCCCCAGATTGAAGAGATGAAACAGGTGGCGGACGTTCTGGATGCCATCTATCGGCAGACATAAGGCAAAACAGACAAGGAGGAGAGATGGCAGGAGAATCCAAGACCACAACCCGTCATGAGGACATAAAGAAATGGGCCGAAGCACGGGGCGGCGTTCCGGCAACGGTTAAAGGCACGGACGCGGGCGACGATCCGGCCGGCATTCTCCGGATTCATTTTCCGGGCTACAGCGATGACCAGGATCTCAGGGAGATCGACTGGAATGAATTCTTTGAAAAGTTCGATGAGAAGAACCTGGCGTTTCTGTACCAGGACAAGACCGCGGACGGCGAAACGAGCCGGTTTTTCAAGTTCGTCAGCCGGTAACGCAGGTGTTTCTGTTGACGCCCCACCGACTCACATCCACGCATTCCCCCAGCGTACGGCGGATTCTGATGACCACCGATACCGTCGGCGGGGTCTGGTCCTACAGCCTGGAACTGGTCCGCGCCCTGGAGTCTTCCGGGGTGCGCATCCTCCTGGCCACCATGGGAAAGCCCCTGAGTCAGCAGCAGCGGTCGGAGGTGCTGTGGCTGGACAATGTGGAGATCCGGGAAAGCGAATACAAGCTGGAATGGATGGACGATCCGTGGGAGGACGTGGACCGGGCCGCCGACTGGCTGCTGGAACTGGAAGAGATTGCAAAGCCGGATGTGATTCATCTCAACGGCTATACCCACGGATGTCTGCCCTGGCGGACCCCGACCCTGATGGTCGGCCATTCCTGTGTCTTTTCCTGGTTTGAAGCGGTGAAGGGGAAAACGCCCCCGGCGGCATGGCACCGGTATTATGAAGGCGTCAGGGCCGGCCTGTTTGCCGCCGGGCGTGTCACCGCGCCGACCCTGACCATGCTGCAGGCCCTGAAAAAGCATTACGGCGATTTCAATGCCACCGATCCGATCTACAACGGCCGCCGGTTTGACCGCTTTTTTTACCGCCACCGGAAAACACCGCTGATCCTGACCGCCGGAAGGGTATGGGACGAGGCGAAAAATATCGCCGTTCTGGATGAAATCGCCCCCCGGCTTTCCTGGCCGGTTTACGTGGCCGGTGAAGCCCGGCATCCCGACGGCGGCACTGCCGAACTCGTCCATGCACGGCCTCTGGGCCATCTTTCACCGTCCAAACTGGCTGAATGGTACAGCTATGCGCCCATCTTTGTTCTTCCGGCACGGTATGAACCCTTCGGGCTGACGGCCCTGGAGGCGGCCCTTTCGGGATGCGCGCTGGTGCTCGGCAATATTCCCAGCCTGCGGGAACTCTGGTCCGGCGCGGCGCTCTTCGTCTCCCCGGACGAGCCGGAACGGATACAGCAGGCTCTGGAAATGCTGATCCAGAATCCTGCGCTCCGGCGGACACTGGCGAAAAAAGCGGCGAAGCGGGCCCGCAGTTTTACACCGGACCGGATGGCGCGGCAATATATGAAGCAATACAGGGAGCTTTGCAGTACCCGCAGTCCGGACACTGCGCAATCCGCATCCGACAACGACAATTTCAATTCAG
>JBEPXL010000767.1:0-2162 GCA_041641935.1 Desulfobacteraceae bacterium
GATGATCTCCTGGTGGGCTGACAAGACGCTCCGGATTCCCGCTGCAGCCGCGAAGTCCACCTGCCAGCCCCTTGGAGAGACACCCGATGGACAGCAGCGGCTGCTCATCGCCATCGGTTTTACCGCTGTGATCCGGGAATATGAAGATATGGTGAAGAAGGTCGGCATCGATGCGGAAGTGGTCCGGCCGGGGGCGGTCCATCAGTTCAATCTGTACCGGAAGGTGATGCCGCCGGCAGGTGTTGTGGGCTTCATGGGATTTTTTGACCAGTTTTTCTGCCTCTTTGTCATTGATCAGAATGAACTGGTCTACTATCGCGGCATTCGCGGACTGGTGGAGGATACACACTTTGTCCAGCAGGTGGAGATGATTTTTCTCGAATATGAAGAGCAGCGACCGAACCACAGGATTGAGTGGCTCTATACCAGTTGTCCACGGGAGCGGTATGAATCATTTCTGGGAAAAGGAGAAAATATTATTTTCCTGGAACCGGGACGGATTCTGCTGCCGGCGGCGGAGAGTGAAAACCCGGCATCGCCGGCAATGCCGCCCGCCCGGTTCGATGTCGCCATCGGAGCGGCCCTGAGCCTGGCCCGTCCAGGAGGATAACGGATGGAACCACTGCAGATCAATCTGCGTTCGTATGAATATGCTGACCGGCGGCTGGCCCTGCTGCTGATGGCTGCTGCCATCGGACTGCTACTGCTGATCACCCTGCTCAACTTCCGGACCTGGATTCTCTCGGGACGGATGGCCGCCGGATACCGGGACAGTATCCGGCGGATTGAGGCGCGTCGCATGGAAGCGGCAGAACCCGTCCGGGCCCCGCAGACCGCAGACAGTGACGCCATAAGCCTGGTTCAGCAGCAGGTGGCCCTGATCAACCGGCTGATCGCGCAGGATATTTTTCCCTGGGGCCGGGTGCTGAGTGCCTTTGAGGAAAATATGCCGGAGAATATCTATCTTGAAGCCTTTGCCCCCGATGCACTGTTCAACCGGATTACCCTGACCGGATATGCGGCATCCATGAGTGAGGTCAGCGGCTATCTGAAAGAGAAAGAGGAAAACCCGCTGTTCAGGGAGATCGATCTTCTGAAAGTCGATGTGGAACCGGAGTCGCTGCCGCTCAACGGGGAGAAAATGCCGCCTGTCCATTTTGCCATTGAAAGCGTTCTTCAGTTCGAGCATCTGCTTCCTGCGTCGTCCTACGGCAGTCTGGGCGGCAGTATGCGGAAAACGCTGCTTGTCCCCCGGAAGGAGGAGTAGCGGTATGCGGCAGATGGATTATCAGCGGCTGTTGCCTGTATTCCGGCAGTACCGCATTTTCTGGAGTGTCTGTGCCTTCTGCCTGCTGCTCAACCTGCTCTTTTACCTCATCGGCGTCCGGGGACAGGATGCGGAAGTTGCCGAACTCCGCAATATCTATCTGGAACTGCGGACAGGGGGAAAGGAGCAATCCGGGGGAGATAACATTCTGGAGCAGTTTCTCCGGGCGAAAGCAGACCTCCAGGTGTTCCGGAGCATGCTGCCCGAAGAGAAGGCATCCGAAGATATCTCCCTGGAACTGAACCGGCTGCTGACCCGCGGCGGACTGGATGCCATGCCGGTCACCCTCAAACCCGAGGGGATCGTTGATCTTCTGATGATCCGTTATACAGCGGAGATCCGTGTGGAAGGCGCCTACAGTCGCCTCAAGCAGCTTCTGGCGGATATTCAGAATGCACCCCGGCTGTTCTGCATTGAAGATCTGGTTTTATCCGGGCAGATTGCCGGCGGGGGCCCGGTGGAGATGACACTTCACATTGCAACCTATTTCCGGGGCAGTTCACAGGCGGCGGATCAGCAATGACAGACCGACGAAAAAAACAGCTTCTGACCGCTCTGCTGGCGGTATTCATCCTCATGTTCGCCTATCGCCTGCTTCATCCCTTTGAACAGGAACGGGTGGCAGAGCTGACCTATACCGGACAGAACCGTCCCGGCGAAGAGGCGGATGCAGGCAATACCGCGCTCCGTCCGGAATTCCAGGTCATGCTCTCCCTTTTCAGGGAGCCGCCTGAACACGACGGTGATGTCCGGAACCCTGATTTTTTCCAGCCGGTTCCGGGTCTGGCGACGCCTCCGCCGGAACCCGCGCCTCCGCCGGAAACCGCAGTCCCGG
>JBEPXL010000768.1:0-2156 GCA_041641935.1 Desulfobacteraceae bacterium
TGGTTGCCGTCCTGGAAAGTGAACCTGGCCTCAACCAGTGCATCCTGATACAACAGATCCGTCAACAGATAATCCGTCAACTCGATCGCCCCTGCCGGCAGCGGGATGAACAGCATCGCCGCCAGAATTAAAACCAAACCTTTTTTCATCTTTTCTCCTCTTGGTTTAACGTTTATGAAACGTTTTTATGACAAAATCCAACGACGGATTTTGTTCCTGAGACAGAAAATACTATTTTCTATCATTCAGCCCGGTATTTCTCTCAGTGAAATAATACCCGTATGCAGAGACGCAGTATCCTATTTGGGATACTTCAGCCATCGGCGCAAATCAAGGAAAAAATGACGCTTCGTCATCATTTTCCAACCGGACCCGTCGATTGATCCGAACCCGGAACCGCTGCAGAACGGAGAAAACCAGCCTGCACGGAAAAACAATCCCGTCCGGGCAATAGCTTGATAAATCGGTCTACTTATGTCTATTCTTGAACAGACTGATTCTATTTTCCCAACCCTCATCCGAAACCGGGAGGAACGGTGTCAGAACCATTACCGTCGGAACATCCGCTGACCGTCATCACCACACACATCAATGCCGACTATGATGCCGTGGCCTGTGTGCTGGCGGCCCAGAAGCTCTATCCCGAGGCCGTGGTCGTCTTTCCCGGCTCCCATGAAAAAACGCTGCGGAATTTCTTTATCCAGTCCATTATTTATCTGTTCAACATGCGGGACATTAAACAGCTCGATTTCGACCGGATCAGCCGCCTGGTTCTGGTGGATACCCGTCAGGCAGGCCGGATCGGGAAATTCGAGTCACTGCTGGACCGGAACGATCTGGAAATCCATATCTACGATCACCACAACGGCATCGAAAATGACATCAAGGGCCATTACGAAGTGATCGAACAGACCGGTGCGGCCATCAGTATCCTGACCCGGATCATCCGGGAGAAAGAGATCCCTGTATCGGCGGATGAAGCCACCATCATGTGTCTGGGGCTCTATGAAGATACCGGCTCGTTTACCTTTGAATCCACCACGGACAGGGATTTTACCGCCGCCGCCTTCCTCCGCTCACGGGGCGCCGATCTGAAAGTGATTTCCAATCTGATCGCAAGGGAAATGAATTTTGAACAGGTCGGGGCCCTCAATGACATGCTGCAGGCCGCCGTGCGCTACCGGATCAAGGGCATCGAGGTGACGGTCACCAGCATCAGCTCGGAACGGTATATCGCCGATCTGGCATTCCTGGTCCACAAGATGGTCCGCATGGAACGGCTGGACGTTTTTTTTGCCATCGCCCGCATGGGAAACAAGATCTACATCGTGGCCCGGAGTCAGACACCGGATGTGGATGTGGGAACCATCGTCAGTCAGATGGGCGGCGGAGGGCATGCCTTCGCCGCTTCCGCCACGGTCAAGAACAGGACACTGGCCCAGGTGGAACAGCAGCTGATGGAGCTTCTGTACAAAGAAGTCCGGTCCAGCAAGCGGGCGGCCGACCTGATGTCGTCCCCGCCCATCAAGGTGGACGCCGACATTTCCCTGGAAGAGGCGCGGAACCTGCTGACCCGGTACAACATCAACGCCCTGCTGGTCACGGAAAAAGCCGACGGCCGGGAGGCGCTGCTGGGCTACATTTCCCGGCAGGTGATCGCCAAGGCCCTGTACCTGAAACTCCATGACGCCTCTGTCCGGGAATATACCTCCACGGAACTGGCCCAGGCCGGTCCGGAGGCGGACCTGCAGGAGATCCAGGACAAGATCATCGATAACAAGCAGCGTATCCTTCCCGTGGTGGCCGACGACCGGATTCTGGGGGTCATTACCCGGACCGATCTGCTCAATGTGCTGGTCCACGAGAGTGATCATCGCGGAACCAGGACACCTGCTGACCCGCTGAAAGAAGATACCGGCGCCCGGACCCGCAATGTGACGAAGCTGATGGAGGAACTGCTGTCGGACGATCTCCTGACCTTTCTCGGAAGCGCGGGCGCCGTGGCGGATCAGCTGGGATACGGGGCCTATGTGGTGGGGGGATTTGTCCGGGACCTCTTTCTCCGCCGGCCCAATGAGGATATCGATATCGTGATCGAGGGCAGCGGTATCGAGTTTGCCAAAATCTACGCGCGGCTGCATACCGCCCGGGTCCAT
>JBEPXL010000769.1:0-2156 GCA_041641935.1 Desulfobacteraceae bacterium
ACGCGGCATACCGTCATCCCCCGGCGACTCATGCCGGTGGGTTCGCACCGAGAACCAGACGCCCACGCTATGCGCTTTTGCCAGTTCTTTCAGTTCCTGGAGCATTTTCCGCCCGGTCTCATCAAACGGCAGTCCATCAATCACGATCAACTGCGGGAAAAACACCCCCTGTTCCGTCAGATCGGTCAACCGTTCCTGCAGCTTGGGTACACTGAAACCGTCCACCTTGAAGGTCATGATAAACCGTTTGGGAAGTATCGATTCCCAGAACTGGTCCACCTGCTTCAGATCAGCCTGGCGGGCAATGTTCCGGAAAACTTCTTCATACCAGACACACACCTTGTCGACCGGCTCCGTCAAACTGATATGGAGGACATTCCGCTCCCGCAGAAGTTTATCCAGGGCGATCTGCACAAGAAATGCCGTCTTGCCGACCCCGGCACGGGCCATCAGCGCCCCGAATTCTCCTCCGGACAGAACATCATCCGATGTATACCCCATCAACCGGAGCGGGTTGCGGTGGATAATTTCATTTTTCAACATGCTGAATGCCATCCTTTCTTTCAGGTAGATCACATTGGCCGACCCGGCGATCTTCCTTTTACGCCACATTCTTCTTTTCGTCAGCAGCTTTCTTGACCAGTTCCTCTGAAATGCTCTGGGGCACCTGCTTGTAAGCGGCAAACTCCATTGTAAACTGCGCTTTGCCCTGTGTGGAAGAACGAAGCACGGTCGAATATCCAAACATCTCCGCCAGGGGAACCTGGGCCTCGATCACGCACATGGGGCCTTCATCCTGGGCACCGAGAATGATACCGCGGCGCTGGTTGAGGGTTCCCATGACCGAACCCTGAAATTCGGTCGGTGTTTCCACGACTACTTTCATGATCGGCTCATGAATGACGGGTTTTGCTTTGTTGTATGCTTCCAGAAACGCCCCGCGGGCAGCAGCCTGGAATGCCATTTCCGATGAGTCAACCGCATGGGAAGAACCATCGTTGATGACGACGCTGATTCCGGTGACAGGGAATTCCAGCTTGGGACCTTTGCCAAGGCAGGCCCGGAATCCCTTTTCCACCGCCGGAATGTACTGGGTCGGGATGGAACCGCCGGTAATCTTGTTATCAAATACAAATTCCTCTTCCGCCGGTTCCATGAAGCCGGCCACCCGGCCATACTGTCCGGAGCCACCCGTCTGTTTTTTGTGAATATAGTTGAACTCGGCCCGCTGGGTAATGGTTTCCCGGTAGGCCACCCGGGGCTGACCGGTGGAGACTTCCGCCTTGTATTCCCGGCGCATCCGCTCGATATAAACTTCCAGATGCAGTTCGCCCATACCCGAGATGATGGTTTCGTTGGTTTCTTCATCCACATAGGTCTGAAAGGTCGGGTCTTCCTTGGCGAAGCGGTTCAGTGCCTTGGACATGTTGACTTCCGCCTTGTTGTCCTTCGGGACAATGGCCAGCGAAATCACTGGTGTGGGCACATACATCGACGTCATGGTCAGATTGGTTCCCGGCGAGGCAAAGGTATCCCCGGACGCACAGTCAACACCGAACATGGCGCCGATAAAGCCTGCCGGAATGGCATCAATATCCTCCATCTGGTTGGCATGCATCCGCACCAGACGGCCGATCTTGACTTTCTTTCCGGTCCGGATGTTGATCACCGTATCCCCCTTGGAAAGCGTTCCCTGGTACACCCGGATATAGGTCAACTGCCCATATGCACCGTCTTCCAGTTTAAAGGCCAGCGAAACGGTCGGTTTGCCGGGATCACTGCTCAGCACCACCGGCTCTTCTTCCCTGTCCATGTCGAGGGCTTCATTCTGAACATCCATCGGGCAGGGAAGCAGCTGACTGACCGCATCCAGAAGCGGCTGAACACCTTTGTTTTTATAGGCGGAACCGACAAAGACCGGCGTAATTTCTCTTTTCAGAACCCCTTCCCGGAGTGCCTTCAGGATCACATCCGTCGGAATTTCCTTCTCCTCCAGAACCATTTCCATCAGATCGTCGGAAAACAGGGTGGCGGCATCAATCAGGATATCCCGCTTTTCCTGTGCCTCATCCACAAGATCCGCCGGAATCTCTTCCACCCGGATCTGCTCCCCATGTTCACCGTCAAAATAGAACGCCTTCATGGTCACAAGATCA
>JBEPXL010000770.1:0-2153 GCA_041641935.1 Desulfobacteraceae bacterium
TTCGGCCCGGGCCTGGTCGATCTCGGCCTGGAGCTCCGTCTCGGACATCTCCGCTTCGGTCTCCGCAGGGGGTGCGGGCTCTGCGCCTTCCGTGGATGCTTCTGCTTTTGCATCCGCTACGTCGGGTTCGGCCCCGCCGGTCTCCCCCGCCGGAGGCGGCGCCCCGTCCCGAAGGGCGAAGAGCCGATCCCGCAGCCCGAGAAGCCGGTGGGCCGCATCCCGCTCCCGCTTCCACAGGGTCCGTAGATCCTCGGCTTCGGCGGTCAGGGTTTCCAACTTCGATTCGGCTTCCGCCAGCTGATCCGCATCGATGGCCACCCCGTTGAGCCGGTCGCGCACCAGCGCGTCCCGCTCCCGTTCATAGGCCTGAATGGAGCGTTCCTTGTCCTCCAGCACATCGGGCTTGGTAGTCAGGTTGATCTTCACCCGGGAGCAGGCGGTGTCCAGCAGATCGATGGCCTTGTCGGGCAGAAACCGCCCGCTGATGTAACGGCCGGCGAACTCCGCCGCAGCCTTGACCGCCTCGTCGTGGACGATCACCTTGTGGGCCGCCTCATAGTTTTTTTTCAGGCCCCGCAGGATCAGGGCGGCGGTGGGCACATCCGGCTCATCCAGCTTGACCGCCTGAAACCGCCGGGCCAGGGCCGGGTCTTTTTCAAAATATTTCTTGTACTCGGTCCAGGTGGTGGCCGCCACGGTGCGCAGCTCCCCCCGGGCCAGGGCCGGTTTAAGGAGGTTGGCGGCATCGCTGCTGCCGGCCGATCCGCCGGCCCCGATCAGGGTATGGGCCTCGTCGACAAACAGGATGATCGGCTTTTCGGATGCCTTGATCTCATCGATCACCCCCTTGAGCCGTTTTTCGAATTCCCCCTTCATGCCGGCCCCTGCTTCGAGGAGCCCCATATCCAACCCCAGAAGGGTCACCCCACTTAACATCTCGGGGACGTCGTTTTCCACGATGCGCAAAGCAAGCCCTTCCACCACGGCGGTTTTGCCCACCCCGGGCTCCCCCACGCAGATCGGGTTGTTCTTGCGGCGGCGTCCGAGGATGTCGACCATCTGCCGGATTTCATGGTCCCGGCCGAAGACCGGGTCGATCTTGCCCTCCCGGGCCCGCTGGGTGAAATCGATGCAGAACCGGCCCAGGGCGGTGTCGCCCTCGGGACGGGCCGCGGCCGGTTCGCCGCCGGTATCACCGGCATCCAGAGAGCCGGCGGTCTCATGCTCCATGGAGGTTTTGGCAAAGGTCCAGAAGTCCTTCATCAGCGACTCCCGGCCGACCGCCTTGATCAGATCTGCGTAGCGTCCCGAAGCGAAAAAAGAAGGCTTTCCGAGAAACGCCAGGAGAACCGCCCCGGACCGAACTTTCTTTTCAGTCAAATCGATGGAGGAGATCAGCCAGGCCTCCTGAAACAGTTCCAGCAGCAGGGGCGAAAAAGCCGGGCGGGCCGCATTGCCGGTGGCGAACCCTTCCAGCGTCTCCTCCAGGGCTTTCCGGACCCGGCCCGTATCGATGTCGTACTGCTTCAGAATAATGGGCCAGTCCGACTGGGGCTTTTCCAAAATTTTAAGCAGAAAATGCTCCACCGTGACTTCGTAATGGGTGCGGGACACGCATAGCCCCGCCGCATCCTGAAGGGAATTGGTACAGAAGGGATTGAGACGCAACAGAAGGGATTTGATGTCGACACTGATCATTGAATCACCTGCCTTCTTCATAATGGATTGACTGAAATTCGGAGGCTCGGGGTTTGGCCCGGAAAACCACCCCGGCCCCGCACTCGGGGCGGTCCTTGGCAAACAGCCAGGTGTTCCACCCCAGCCGGCCCCAGTCCGCCTTTCCCGGCCGGGCCGTGGAGACCTCCCCCTCGGCCAGAACCACCTCCAGTTCCCAGGACAACGGCTGGTCGAGGTAGATCCGAATCAGGGACCGCAGCTTTTCGAACCGGGGGGTGTCCGGCAGCCATGCCTGGAAGCCTTCGGCGGGAAGGGGTGAAATCCGGACCCGGAATTTTCCCATCCGGTCCCGTATCCGCCGGCCCAGAAAGCTGTTCCTTCCCAGCCGCTTTTCGGTGTTACCGGCCACCAGATGGAGCCGCTGATCTTTCGGAATGACCGCCTTTCGGGGAATTCCGGGGATGACCTTGAGTTTC
>JBEPXL010000771.1:0-2152 GCA_041641935.1 Desulfobacteraceae bacterium
TCTGACGCCTACACCCTGCGCAAGGATGACGATGATTTCGGTCAGCCCGGAACCCTGGTGCGGGAGGTCATGGACGACGCGGCCCGGGCCCGGCTGGTCTCCAACGTTGTCGGCCACCTCAAAAAAGGTGTGACCGAGCCCGTGCTGGAACGCGCCCTTGAATACTGGCGCAACATCGACCGGGAGACCGGCGACCGCATCGCCAGAGGCGTGAAAGGGGACTGATGCCGCAGTGTTTTGTTCCGTGCTGCTGACAGCGCCGGCGTGAAACGACGCTGCGTCATACCTGAAGAAGAAGGCCCTGTGAGCAGGGCCTTCATTCCGGTATTTTTTTCATGCCGTAAATCGCCTTCAGCAGTTCCCCGGTGGAGGCGGTTTTCGGGATGAATGCCTCTGCACCGGCTTTTCGCATGGTACGGGCAATCTGTTCATCTTCAAACATGGACAGGCCGATCACCCGCACCCCGGGCAGTTCGGCCTTTATGCGGCGGGTGGCTTCGATGCCGTCCATTTCCGGCATGGTCACATCCATCACGATCACATCGGGCCGCAGTTTCCGGGCCAGTGCAAGCGCCTCCCTGCCGTTTTCCGCTTCCCCTGCCACTTCGATATTCGGCTGCCCGTCCATCATTTTGATCAGCCCCTTGCGCATGACCTTGTGATCGTCCGCGAAGAGTACGCGGAGATTTGCTGTACTGCCGGCAGTCGCAGGTATGGCGGCGGGTGCGGCGGACGGAAGGATGGTTTCCGTTTTCCCTGAAACTGCGCCATTGGATTGTTCCAGATCAAGGGGAACGGTAAGATGAAACCGGCTGCCCCGGTCCGGAGCGCTCTCGATTTCCATACTGCCGCCGATAAAACGGGTACGTTCCCGCAGGCTCAGTAACCCGACACCGGGTTTTGCGGCAGCCGATTCGAGGATGCCGGGATCAAATCCTTTCCCGCCATCCTGAACCGATATCTGCAGTTCCATGTCAGATCCGGAAAGAAAAACATGCACTTCATCGACACCGGCATGCTTGCAGACATTGAACAGCAGTTCCTGCATAGCGCGGAACAGGAACGTTTTCAGGGGCATGCTGCTTATCTGATGGTCCCTGTCCGCTTCCAGATGGACCTGCAGTCCGAACTGCGCTTCCATTTTCCGTGAAAGCCACTCAAGGGACTGAACCAGGCTGGCGTGGTGCAGGATCGCGGGATTGAGTTCATGAGAGAGGCTGCGGGATTTCTCGATGGATTTTTCCAGAAGCTGATCCACATTCGACAGCGCGTGCGCCTCCGGCAGGCTGCGTCGTATCGCCTGCACCTGCATCCGGGCGCTTGCCAGAATCTGCTGCAGATCATCATGCAGCAGATCGGCGATCCGCCGCCGTTCCCGTTCCTCGGCTTCGATCAGTTCCACGGCCAGGTACTGCAGCTGTTCCGCCCGGGCCTCGGCCAGTTCTGTGCGTTCGGCCACCAGCTGCTCCAGGTTTTCATTCAACTGCCGCAGGGCCTTCTCCGTCTCCTTCTGTTCGGTAATATCCACGCCAATGCCGACCTGTCTGCCGTCGGATATGCGGATATTGGCCCAGCTGGTCAGCCGGACGCTGCCGTCTTTGCAGGCCATGCAGATGCTTTTGAATCCGGGCTGCAGGGAATTCATGTAATCCGCCACCTGATTCCGGTAAACCGGGTCCGGATACACCAGATGCATGATCCCGTCTTGCGCCACATCTTCCGGAGTCCATCCGGTGATATCATAGAGCGCCTGGTTGATGTGTACCATTTTCAGAGAAGGATCATAGACGGTGAGCATGATGGGAATGGATTGGAAAATTGTCTGGAAAAGTTCCTGTTCGGAACGCAGCGCGTTTTCCATCTGTTTGCGGGCTGTGATGTCCTGCCCGTACAGATTGATGTACGGGCCTTCCGCCACGGGAGCTAAACAGAACTGAAAGGTTCTGTGACCAAAGGCCACTTCCACATCTTCGGGGGAATCTTTTGCGAATACCTCTTTGACCGTCCTGACCAGGGCCGCAGGAAGAATCTGCCCGGACTTTGTACCCCAGGAAAGGAGCAGTGAAGCACTCGCCGGGTTTCCGTACAGTACCTTTCCTTCGGTACTGACCCGCATGACCGGGAAGGGATTTTCATCGGGAAAGCGGGCAAG
>JBEPXL010000772.1:0-2151 GCA_041641935.1 Desulfobacteraceae bacterium
GAAATATCCGGACCTTTTCGAGGAAACAAAAGACAATGCCGTCCGTGCGGCCCTGTCCGATCTGGGCCGGCTCGACCGGGAAGAGATCCGGACCCTCCGCCGGGAAGATCTGGAAGGGGTCGCCCTTGTCGCCACCGCTTTTCTGGTGATTATCATCTGCCATTTCGTGCTCACCTATCTCCAGATGGTGGTGATGGAACGGGCCGGACAGGGGATCATGCATGACCTGAGAATGCGCCTCTTTTCCCATCTGCAGGGGCTTGCGGTGTCGTTTTTCAACCGGAACCCGCTGGGCCGTCTGGTGACGCGGTCCACCAACGACATCCAGAACATGTATGAACTCTTCACCTCCATCATCGTCTTTCTGTTCAAGGACCTGTTCATGCTGATCGGGATCACGGTGGTGCTGATCAGCCTCGACTGGCGGATCACCCTCGTCTGTTATACGGTCATGCCCATTGTTCTGGCGGCGTCGCTCTATTTTTCACGCCGGGTCCGGGAAGTCTTCCGGATCCTCCGGATCAAGACCGCCGAGATCAATACCCGCTTTTCCGAAACCATCGGGGGCATCGGCGTGATTCAGGTGTTCCGCCAGGAGCAGAAAAACTACCGGCGCTTCCGCAGGCTGAACCATGAATTTTATCAGGCCGGCATGCGGCAGGTGCACATCTATGCCCTGTTCATGCCCATGATCGATCTGGCCAGCGCCCTGGCCCTGGGGCTGGTTCTCTACTACGGCGGCGGCGGTGTACTGGCCGAGCAGGTGAGCCTGGGGGTGCTGGTGGCGTTCATCTCGTACATGCGGATGTTTTTCCAGCCGATCCGGGATCTTTCGGAAAAGTACAGCATTCTTCAGAACGCCATGTCCTCGGCGGAACGGATTTTCCTCCTGCTCGACACAAAGGAGCAGCTTCCGGTTCCGGCCTCCGGGGACCATCCTGCGCCCCTGGGGCGGATTGAAATCCTCGGCGTCGAAAATGTCTCCCTCAGTTATGTAAAAAACGAGCCGGTGCTGAAGGGGATTTCCTTTTCGGTCAGCGCGGGGGAGACGGTGGCGGTGGTGGGGCCGACGGGGTCCGGAAAGACATCGCTGATCAATCTGATGATCCGGTTTTATGATCCCACAGCGGGCCGGATTACGCTGAACGGGCAGGACATACGGAACTGGCCGCCCTCGGATATCCGGTCCCACATGGCCCTGGTGACGCAGGATCCGTTTCTGTTTTCCGAAACGGTGCGGGAGAATATTGTCCAGGGCAACGGCAGGTTTTCGGATGCGGACATGGAACGGATTCTGGACATGTCCAACTGCCGGTCGCTGGTTGAACGGCTGCCGAAGGGGCTGGAAACCCGGCTGTCGGAAGGGGGCATGTCCATCTCCAGCGGAGAGCGGCAGCTCATCTCCATCGCCCGGGCCTTTGCCCGTGATCCGGAGGTGATTATTCTGGACGAGGCCACCTCCTATATCGACTCCGAAACCGAGGCGCGGATTCAGGATGCCCTGGCCAATCTGATGCAGGGGCGGACGGCGATTCTGGTGGCGCACCGGCTCTCCACGGCCCGGGGGGCGGACAAGATTATTGTGCTGTATCAGGGACGGATTCTGGAGATGGGGAACCACGCGGAACTGATGGCGCAGAAGGGGTTTTACTACCGGCTCAATCAGTTGCAGCGGGTGTCGGAGATTGCGGCGCAGGCGTGAGGTTGGGAGAGGTTTGCCGTGGGGCTGGATTGGTGGTCAGGCGGGCCGGATGAGGGGAAACATCTGAATACCAGAAATCACCGTACAGGCCGTTCCCACCAGGCAATGGCGAGGTTGCTGGCGATGACCACGCCGGCGCCGAGCATCACGGGCAGCGTCGGCAGTTCCTTCCAGAAGATCCATCCGGTCAGGGTGGCCCAGATGATGGCGCTGTAGGTGTAGGGGGCCAGAAGAGAGGCCGGGGCGAACCGGTAGGCGGTGGTCTTGGTCACCTGCTGGAGGGCGGTGAAGATGCCGATCCCGATGATCCAGGGAACTGTCTCCAGTGCCGGGGCGGTGCCGAAGGCGAGGGTGTAGGGCGCGGAGATGATCACCCCGAACAGGAGGAAGTAGAAGACGGTGGTCAGGGGATCGTCGGTCCGGCCCAGGTTCCGCAGGGCCATGTCCAC
>JBEPXL010000773.1:0-2148 GCA_041641935.1 Desulfobacteraceae bacterium
CGAAAAGGTGTGTCTGTCAGTATCCATAACGCGGCACCGACAAAACCAAGCCCCGCAAGGACGGCGCCGGCCATACCCGGCAGGAGTATGTGCCTGTGGTTCCGCCGCCATGCCCGGGAATTGGCGATCTGCACGAGCCCTCCGGCCGCCAGAACCCCAAAGGCAATCAGCGGTCCGGTAACCGGAGGCATGGGTAAGTCCGCCTGCGGCCACTGTCCGGAATAGAGACGCAGATAATAGTAGGTGTAAATCAGGGTTCCGAGTACGGTAAAAAGAATCGCAATCATTCCCAGCATGCCCCACCATCCTGTCGCCTTCGTTCCGGAAGCAAACAAGGGCAGCTTGAGACGGGAAGCCAGTTCCCGGGCCTCTTCGTCCGGAAGCACCGGGTCAACATACATCCACCGGCCGATCAGCCCTGCCGTACAAACGGCAAGGACGCCGGCGGCTATAAAACTCTTTCCCAGAAAGCAGATCGCAGCCAGAAGGATCGTAACCGATACAATGAAGGGCTGGAGCGTCGGGCCGGGAAGGTATTGCAGTGCCTGCGGGCGTGCGTTGGTAACATCCGTCATGAGTGTGGCCCGCCAGCCGGTCGGCCTGCAGTCCAGCGCCTCGGCCACAAGTTCGAGATCCGCATTCCGTGACGCCGCCGGGGAGAGCCACAAAGGATAACGATCCCGGACGACCGGCGGACGCTGGAATCCGGAAGGATGCGGAGGAGATGAAAGGGACCATTCCAGCGTGGCCCCTTCCCACGGATCTGCACCTGCGGTTCTTCCCCGCCAGGCCCCCCAGAGAAGTCCGAACAGGGCGGTTATAAACCCGATCACCAGCAGATATGCGCCAACGGTGGAGATATAATTGAGTGTGCCGACGCCCAGTTCTTCCGGATAGGTATATACCCGCCGCCGCATTCCGAGAAGACCGATAATGTACATCGGAATAAACGTCAGATTGAAACCGACAAAAATACATCCAAATCCGATGCCGCCTGTGATTCTGTTGTAATTCCGTCCGGTCATTTTCGGCAGCCAGTAGTATAATCCGGCAAAAAAAGGAAAGACGGCGCCCCCGATCAGTACATGATGGAAATGCGCCACCACAAAATTCGTATCATGCACCTGCCAGTCGAAGGGCAGCGTCGCCACCATCACGCCCGTCAGTCCGCCGTTTACGAAAACGAAGAAGAATCCGAGGATGAACAGCATCGGAACGCTGTACCGGGGACGGGTTCCCCAGAGGGTGGCGATCCATGCGAATATCTGTACGCCGGAGGCCAGCGCGATCATGAAGCTTGCCGCGGTGAAAAAGAGCATTGGCAGATCCGGCAGCCCGGCTGTGAACATATGATGTGTCCAGAGACCGAAACTGACGAAACCAGTGATGATGATGGCCGCAACAATCAGGGGATATGCCACAATCCGCCGGCGGGTAAACACGGGGATCAATGTTGATATGATACCGGTTGCGGGAAGAAATATGATATAGACTTCCGGATGGCCGAAAAACCAGAACAGGTGCTGCCAGAGGAGAGAACTGCCGCCCAGGTCCGTGTCGAAGAAGCGCATGCCCAGTGAGCGGTCCATCTCCAGCAGCAGTGTTGCCAGCAGCAGCGGTGTAAAGGCAAAAATAATCATGACGCCGACCGTGAGGTAGGACCAGATGAACAGCGGCATGTGCTGGATGGCCATTCCGGGCGCGCGAAACTTGAGAATAGTGACCACAATTTCCACTGCGGCACTGATGCCGGCAATCTCGACCATGCTGAGCCCCAGCAGCCAGAAATCGAGTCCCATCCCAGAGTATTTCGGACCGGACAGAGGCGTATAGGCGGTCCAGCCCGCATCCGGAACCTGACCGAACAGGAAGCTGGCATACATTGTCAGTCCGCCGAAAAGGTACAGCCAGTAGCCGAAGTTGGTGAGGCGGGGAAAACCGATATCCCGGGCGCCGATCAGGAGCGGCACGAAATAGAGACCCAGCCCTTCGATAAACGGCACGGCAAACAGGTAAAGCATTGTAGAGCCGTGCATGGTGAATACCTGATTATAAACGTCCGGACCCATAAAGTCATTTTCCGGTACGGCAAGCTGTGTCCGCATGCCGATCGCAAGCACCATTCCTATAAAGAAGAACATCAGTGCC
>JBEPXL010000774.1:0-2148 GCA_041641935.1 Desulfobacteraceae bacterium
GGGGCGGACATCCGGGAATGTAGACATCCACCGGCAGAATCTGGTTGACGCCCTGGACCACGCTGTAGGCATCGTACATGCCGCCGCTGTTGGAACAGGAGCCCATGGAGATGACCCACCGGGGTTCGGCCATCTGCTCGTAGAGCCGGAGGACGACCGGTGCGACTTTTTTGAATACGGTTCCGGAGACAATCAGGATATCCGACTGACGGGGGGAAGGCCGCAGCACTTCCGCACCGAAGCGGGCAATGTCGTACCGGGATGTAAATGCCGTCGCCTCTTCCACAAAGCAGCAGGAAAGACCGAAAAACATCGGCCAGAGACTCCGGGAGCGGGACCAGTTGATAATATAGTTGACCGGTCCCTCAAATTTTTCGGCAATGCTGCCGACGCTGTTCAGCGTTTTGTCGACGGCCCCCACTCCAGTCCTCCCTTCCGCCAGATGTAAACAAGACCTAGAATCAGTACAAAGATAAAAAAGGAAATCTGCATCCATCCCGACCAGCCGAGCTCTCTGCAGGCAATGGCCCAGGAAAAGATGAAGGCCCCTTCCACGTCGAAGATCAGGAAAAAGATGGCGACGAGGTAGAAGGGAATCGGATAACGGAGGCGGGCAGTTCCGGTGGGAATGATGCCGCTTTCGTAGGGTCTCAGCTTTTCGACGCTGTCTTTTTTTTCACCAAGCCATGCGGTGAGAAACAGCAGAAAGCCGATAATCCCCATGACAATGATTCCGAATATGGTGAGACTGAAAATTCCCGGTTCCCAGGGAGATAAAATTCCGGAATTCGGAATCGGCTGCATGAATCCTCCGACAGTTCAGGTTGCAATCAAGAAAATGTTGTCCCATCCTGTAATGAACGGCATCTTGAAATTGTATAGACCGTTGATATTCTGTTGTCAAGAGTGGAGGAAAGGAATTTCATGATCAGCCTCAACTACAGGTTTTATGCTTTCAAAATACATATTCCGCCTACTGTCGCATCCATTCCGGACGGTTTACAGGGATTCTGATTATCTGGTTACCACCATCTGGAAAACGCGACTGCGGAAGGGGCGCAAGGACTGCGAATACAGAAAATTGCCGGTATGTTATTTCGCCATGCCGTTTCCAAATGACCTGAACAAGAGGCGATCCCATGAAAACCATCATAACCCTGACGCTCAACCCGACCATCGACAAGAGTTCCAGTGTGGACCGTGTGGTCCCGGAACATAAACTCCGGTGTGACGCCCCCCGGTATGAACCCGGCGGCGGCGGCATCAATGTCTCCCGGGCGATCCGGAACCTGGGCGGAACCGCAAAAACATTTTATCTCGCGGGCGGCTATGACGGCGAACGGCTCAGGGAACTGCTGGATGCCGAAGAGATTGATCACCAGCCGGTTTCCATCGAAGGGGCAACCCGGCAGAATCTGATCATCTATGAAGAGGGAACCGGCCAGCAGTACCGGTTCGGAATGCCGGGACCGGAGATTTCGGAAGCAGAGTGGAAAAACTGCCTCGATGTGCTGACCGGAATGGACGAACCGCCGGATTTCCTGGTCGCCAGCGGCAGCCTTCCGCCGGGCGTGCCGAAGGATTTTTATGTCCGTCTGGCCCGCAAGAGCAAGGAGATGGGGACAAAGCTGGTGCTGGACACATCCGGCGAGCCCCTTTCCCTGGCGGTCCACAAAGAGGGCCTGTTCATGGTCAAGCCGAACCTGAAGGAACTCAAGGATATCGCCGGTGAGCCGGCGTTCGATGATGAAAGCCACATGGAAAAACTGGCCCAGGAGATCATCGAGGACGGCGGCAGCGAAGTGATTGTGATGTCCCTCGGCGCGGCGGGAGCCATGTTTGTCAGCAAGGACGGATGCGAGCGACTGCGCGCGCCCACGGTCTCCATCCAGAGCAAGGTCGGCGCCGGCGACAGCATGGTGGCGGGCATCGTCCTGAGCCTGGCCCGGGGCATGTCCATGAAGGAAGCCGTCCGGTTCGGCGTGGCCTCCGGTGCGGCTGCGGTGATGACACCGGGCACGGAACTCTGCAGCCGGGAAGACACCGAGCGGCTGTACGAGGCGATCAAAGAGGGAGAATAACCGCTATTCCGGCAGTTCCCGGTCGAGGATGCCGATCAGATCCTGCTGGTCAAAGACCGGGAATCCA
>JBEPXL010000775.1:0-2146 GCA_041641935.1 Desulfobacteraceae bacterium
GGAATCACCTATGTCTGCCTGTACATGATTCCGCTGATGACCGACCGGAACTTCGCTCTCATGGACGCCATCAAGGAGAGCTACAACATGGTCACCGGCCCGGACCTGCTCGACCACATCATTGTCGCCATTCTCTTTGTCGGCATCTCGGCCATCGGAAGTTCCGTCTTCATCGGCTGGCTCTTTACGCAGCCCCTGGCGACCATCTTTCTGCTTCTGGCCTACGAACGGAGCATGGGCAATGTCCAGGCCCGTCCGGCCGCCGAACCGTCGCCCCATCCGGCAGAAACAACGTCCGGCGGATTCGGTGAATCCACGGAAGAGAGTGAACTGAAACAGAAGGAAAATCTGTAAACCGGTCTTCCTCTCCCCTGCGCTCAGCGGGGGAGAGGAAATCCTGTCCTATTCTCCGAAAATCCGGGACGCCAGTTCAATGTCTTCCGGACAGAAGACAAAAAGGCACTTTTCATCCGGTGATGACACAGAGCCGTAGACATAATTGATATTGATCCCCTCCTCGCCGAACCGGGTGGTAATCGTCGCCAGCTCCCCCGGACGGTTTTCCAGCCGCACAGCGATCACCTCCACCGTATCGAACAGATAGTCATTCTCCGAAAGAAGCTGTATCGCCTTGTCCGTATCGTCCGCCAGCAGGCGGAT
Organism: Desulfobacteraceae bacterium; assembly: GCA_041641935.1. Lineage (GTDB taxonomy): Bacteria > Desulfobacterota > Desulfobacteria > Desulfobacterales > Desulfococcaceae > JBEPXL01. Next base: position 661 of record JBEPXL010000775.1, read on the forward strand.
CAGGGCGAATTCGGCGGAATCTTTCCGCATGGAATTGTAACTGGCGCTGGATGCGATCCGCTTCAGGGATTTTCCTCTGGCCTGGAAAAGCGTCTGCACGTATTTGGATGCATCCTGAATCGTCAAGGCATCGATATTGATGCCCTGATGTGCCAGAAGAGATGACAGTTTTCCCAGTTCTCCCGGCGCGTTTTTCAAAAACAGTGATATTTCCGTCCTGACCATGCTTCCCTCCTTTTCAACGTCCTCATCTGATGGTTCGTTCGAATTTGCAATTGATCCAGTTATAGATCCGCCAGCTTCCAGAGATTCTCTGCATCAATGGGGATTTGCCTGTATCCCTGCCCTGCAGCGAATGAAAACGGATATAGCCGGAAACATTCCGGTTCGTCAACCTTCCTTCGTCCATCCGGGCGATGAAAAGAGACTTGCAGCCCCTGTTGAATTTGGTTATAAGAATGGGACGGGAAGACAATGCCGGTATTCCCTTTTCTTGCATACCCACAACCCAGCCGCTATGGACGGAGTCAGATATGAGTGAAAAAAAGGTTGCCTATGTTGAACGGGAAATGGAAGAGATCATTCCCTTTTTCATCGAAGAAAGTCAGCAGGAAATCAAGGAACTGATCGAGGCGCTGAAAAAGGGGGATTATGAAACCCTGCGGGAATTCGGCCACAAGATCAAAGGGTCATCCGTAACCTGCAGCGAAGGCTTCCGGGAAATGAGCGACATCGGCCTGGCCATCGAGAAAGCGGCAAAAGAGAAAAAGAGTCTCAAGGAGATTCAAAGTCTGGTCAGGGACTACGTCAACTACGTCAACAATGTGGAAATTGTTTATATTGACTGAGCCCGGTTAAACCGATTCCTCTTCCCCTTTTTCAATGTTGATCACCCCCAGCTTGGCAAGAGTCAGCAGGTGATTGTAGGTCCGGAGATCGGTCAGTTCGCTGTCGTCAATCACATCCTGAATCCGGCCGTGCTGCTGAACGAGGGTGAACACGTCTTTCAGACCGGGACGGGACTTGATCCGGGAGACCTTTTCCACATTGTGGGCGTTGATGGTGATCTGGTGGTTGAAGGACGCCCGGCGCAGATTCTTGAGGTTTTTCACCTCCCAGCTTCCATCCTGAATCAGCTCCTCTATGCTCTCCTGAATGTCATGCTTGACCACCACCGGCTGATGCTCAAACCGGGGAGCGCCTCCCCGTTCGGCAAATATCCGGTAGAGCGCCTTCTTTCCCTTGACCCTGCCGTGAAACGCATTGACCACCTGTCCCTCATGGATAAAGATCATCTCCTTTACCCGCCGCCGTCCGATTTCCAGAACGCCGGTCAGTTTCCGGTTTTCCGCATTCCGTAAGACCTTGATCAGCCAGCTTTCCACCACGAGGCGTGGTTCGGAGGGTTTTTCGATCAGTTCGTCGGGTTTCTCCTCCACGACCGACAGACATTCCCTGTTGAACAGCTCGACGAGGATGGAGGCGG